>PUOB01000345.1 GCA_003551985.1 Desulfobacteraceae bacterium
AACCCGGGAAAGTCAACGTCATCGTTTTCCTCTTCAGCCGGTTCAACCGCAATTTCCGCGGCCGGCTCTTCAACCTCCGGCTCCGGTTCCCCCTGGCATGAATACACCAGCAGCACCACCATGAATGCGCCGATACAAAGCAGAATCCATTTTTTCAAAACGCACCTCCGTAAGATTTGATAGTCTCCCAAAAAGTCGGATTGCGACCCCCTATTCACCAAGCGTTTGTTCGTAGGGGCGAATAACCATTCGCCTGTAACCATTCGCCCGAAAACCCGCGCCTCCGGCCATGCCGCCCCCGTATGCCGGCGGCGAACGGTTTTACTTGTTATATATATCCTTATATTTCTCACGAATCGATTTTTTGTCAAATTTGCCCACACTGGTTTTGGGGACTTCGTCAACAAAAAGAACTTCGTCCGGGAGCTGCCACTTGGCGAACTTGTGCGACAGGTGCTCGATGATGTCCTGCTTGCTGATCCGGCCTTTGGCCTCGTCGCGGGGCACGACCAGGACCAGCGGGCGCTCCTCCCACTTCGGGTGGTACAGCCCGGCGACCGCGGCTTCCAGCACATCCGGGTGCCCCATGGTCTCGTTTTCCATGTCCACGGAGGATATCCATTCCCCGCCGCTTTTAATCACGTCCTTGACCCGGTCGGTGATCTTGACATACCCTTCCGCATCGATGGTGCCGGCATCCCCGCTTCGCCAGTAGCCGTTTTCGGTAAAAGCATCCTCGGATCCGGGCGCGTTGTAGTAACTTCCGGTGATCCAGGGCCCGCGAATGAGCATCTCGCCGGCGGTTTCGCCGTCATGGGGCACTTCCTTGCCGGTGGGGTCGACGATCTTGAGGTCCAAACCCACGACCGGGTACCCCTGCTTCCGTTTTAAATCCCACTTTTCCTCTTCGGAGAGCTCGTTTTCCAGCCAGGGCTTCAGGCGGTTGATCGTCACGAGCGGGGTGGTTTCCGTGGCCCCGTATGCATGGAAAATCTCCGCCCCGGTCAGGTTGTGGAAATCTTTCATCAAAGAAAGGGACGGTTCGGACGCACCGCAAAGGAATCGGGCGCCGGTGAGGTCCGGCTTTTCATCCAGCTCCCGGAGATATTCGACCATGGGCATGAAAAGGGCGGGCGCGCCGGCAGTGGCGGTCACCCCTTCGCTGATCAGGGGTTCGGCAAGGCTCCCGAGGTCGAAGACGTTGTACATACCGGGCAGCACGTATTTTGCGCCAACGAGGAAGGCGGCGTGGGGAAGCCCCCACCCGAGCGCGTGAAACATCGGCACGAGCTGGTAGAAGCTGTCCCGGCAGGTCATTTCCGCATTGATGGAAATAGTCATGGCATGCAGGTAGACATCCCGGTGGGAGTAATAGACGCCCTTGGGACGGCCCGTGGTGCCGGTGGTGTAGCATGCGCCGTAGGCGGATTTTTCATCGATCACCGGCCACTTGATTTTCGGGCTGGCTTCGGCAAGCAGGGCTTCATAGCTGTATTTCGGCTCGATGTCCGCTTCAACGTCGGCGATATCGTTGTCGGTCATGACAATGAAGCCTTTAATCCCGGGACACTTGTCCACGATGTTTTCGGCCACGGAAACGACCGATTCATCGACAATGATGTATTTCGCTTCTGAGTGGTTGATCACGTAGGACAGGTCGTGGTCGGAAAGCCGGATGTTGAGCAGCAGAATCACCCCGCCGATGCCGGGAATGCCGTAATACGCCTCGAGATGGCGGTGACAGTTCCATCCCAGGACCCCCACCCGGTCCCCGGGCTGCACACCCAGTGCGGCCAGGGCGTTTCCCAGCCGGCAGACACGCGCGTAGGTTTCCTTGTAAGTAAAGCGCGTCCTGTCCTTTTCCGGGTGTATGGATACCACCTCCTGCCGGCCGAAGCTTCTTGCCGCGTGCCGGATGATGTTGGTGATGTTGAGCTGGTAGTCGTCCTGTGATGTTGCCGGAAAACCCATGATCGGTTTGCTTTTCATACCCGCCTCCTTTTTGGTTTGTCTTTTGTTTGGCGTGCTGCCGCATCGTTAAGAGCAGAATCAGCTGTTTTTCGTAGGGGCGAAAAATCTTTCGCCCTCGCACACCTCCCCTGCGTTAATCATTAAAGCGTTTCCGGGTTCGGGTCAATTTTTTTCGTGTCAATTCAACCGTTTTGGCCAATTTGGCCAACTGTTTTGGCCCGCCGGTTCGGCTCAAATGCATTCTGCGCCGCCTTTAAGGGGTCCCGAAGGGATCCCGGCCGCAACGGCCGCAGCCACTTTTACCGTTCGATTTTACCGTTCGATTTTTCCGGGCAGAATAAAGTTGATGCACTCGTAAAAAGTCGCCAAAGTTTTACCGCCTGCTTTTCTGATATACGCGCCGGAAATCGACTCGAAGCATTTCCCGGCCCTGGACCGTGGCGGGGGTGATGCCGTCACATCGGATGAGCGCACTGGATGTAAGCATGACGCGAAGCTTCTCCCAGGTTTCCTTGTTCAGTACATATATCACATAATCTCTGCTGGATTCGGAAAAATTGCCCGGATCGGGAAAATCGTCCCAAAAGCCTGTCCGAAAGGTCGGGATGCGCCGAAGATGCCCCGTGAATACCTTCGATGCACGCGTAAAAAACTGCCTCAGAAATTCCTTGACAAGCATAGTTCACTTATGTAAACAGCATTAACAAACTGCCTGGTCGGTATTTATACCAATCAGTCGGTTTTCTTCAAAGCGTCGTTTTAAAAAATTTATTCCAATTTTATAAAAAAACAACGTTTTCATCCTTTCAGCCATCTCATTTCCAGGAGCTTGATTATGCCTCCCATCCAGGAAATCGAAGCCATCCGACGCGCCCACATCCTTGACGCCGCGCTTCGCACCATTGCCGAAAAGGGCTGCGC
>PUOB01000055.1 GCA_003551985.1 Desulfobacteraceae bacterium
CAGGAGAAAACATTTTCCGTCAAGGCCGATCCGGACCGGGAAAAATATTACCTTCTGGAGATGTTTCCTTACCCCTCCGGGCGGATACACATCGGCCACGTACGGAACTATACCATAGGCGATGTCGTCGCCCGTTACAAACGCATGTGCGGCTACAATGTACTTCACCCCATGGGCTGGGACGCCTTCGGCATGCCGGCGGAAAACGCCGCCATCGCCAACAACACCCACCCGGCCAGATGGACCTATGATAATATCGCGGCCATGCGAAGGGAGCTCAAGCAACTGGGTTTCAGCTATGACTGGGACCGCGAGATTGCCACCTGCACCCCCGATTATTATCGCTGGGAACAGTGGGTGTTTGTCAAAATGTATGAAAAAAACATGGTCTACCAGAAGGAATCCTATGTCAACTGGTGCGACCGCTGTCAGACGGTGCTTGCCAACGAGCAGGTGGAGGCGGGCGATTGCTGGCGCTGCGGCGATACGGTGCGGCAGAAAAAGTTGTGGCAATGGTTCTTCAAAATCACTGATTACGCCGGGGACCTGCTTGAATACTGCGACAGGCTGGAAGGCTGGCCGGAAAAAGTCACCACAATGCAGAAAAACTGGATCGGCAAAAGCACGGGTGCCGAAATCGACTTTCCGGTGGACGGCGCGAACGAAGTGATCAAGGTCTTTACCACGCGCCCCGACACCCTATTCGGGGCGACATTTATGTGCCTTGCCCCGGAGCACCCGCTGGTGGAAACGCTTGCCGCCGGCACCCCCCAAGCGGATGCCGTGGCCGAATTCACGACGCGCATGTCGCGCGAAAGCCATGCCGACCGGATAATGGACAACCGTGAAAAAGAAGGCGTTTTTATCGGTGCCTATTGCCTCAACCCCGCCAACGGCCGCCGCATGCCGATATATATCGCCAATTTCGCCCTTATGGAATACGGCACCGGCGCGGTCATGTCGGTTCCGGCCCATGACCAGCGCGATTTTGAATTTGCAAAAAAATACGAACTGGACATCATCGTGGTGATAAAGCCGGAAGATGCGGATGAATCGGACGTCGCCCGCTCGGAAGCCTATACCGGCGACGGCATCATGATCAATTCCGGTGAGTTCGCCGGCATGGACAACACCGCCGGGAAAAAGGCCGTCATCGAATATTTCGAAAAAAACAACATCGGTAAAGGGTCGGTCAATTTTCGGCTCAGAGACTGGGGCATATCGCGGCAGCGGTACTGGGGGGCCCCGATTCCCATCATCCACTGCAAGACATGCGGAACGGTGCCGGTCCCCGAAAGCGACCTGCCGGTTATTCTGCCCGAAGATGCCGATCTCCTTGAAGGCGGGAAATCCCCCCTGGAAAGCCTGGATGCCTTTGTCAGCACCGAATGCCCCGTATGCGGATCCCCGGCGCGCCGGGAAACCGACACCATGGACACGTTCGTCGAATCGTCCTGGTATTTTGAACGCTACTGCAGCCCCCGCCACGATACGGCCATATTCGACCCCGAAGCCGTAAAGTACTGGATGCCGGTGGACCAGTACATCGGCGGCGTGGAACACGCGGTCATGCACCTGCTCTACTCCCGCTACTTTACCCGCGTCCTTAGAGAATTCGGCCTCGTTGACTTCAAGGAGCCCTTTACCCGGCTGCTTACCCAGGGCATGGTCTGCAAGGAAACCGTCCACTGCGAGGAACACGGCTTTTTATACCCCGAGGAAACCCACTACCAGCAGGAAGCGCCGTATTGCGCAAAATGCGGTCAAAAAGCCGCGGCCGGCCGTGTTGAAAAAATGTCCAAATCCAAAAAGAATGTCATCGACCCCAACACCCTCGTGGACCATTACGGGGCGGATACGGTCCGCCTCTTCTGTCTGTTTGCAGCCCCGCCCGAACGGGACCTTGAATGGAGCGAGCAGGGCGTCGAGGGGTCTTTTCGCTTTTTAAGCCGGATATGGCGGCTGTATGCGCGTTGGTCCGGCCCTCTGGAAAATCAGAAGCCATACACGGGAGAACCCTCATCCCTGTCGGAAAATGCCCGGGATTTATACATCAAAACGCATCAGACCATTAAAAAGGTGACCGATGATATCGAAGAGCGCTTCCACTTCAACACGGCCATCAGCGCCGTGATGGAGATGGCCAACCGGATGAACCTGGTGGCGGCGGAAACGACGGATCCGGACATCAACGGCGTGATGCGTTTTGCGCTTGATTCCACGGCCATGCTGCTTTCACCGATCGTCCCGCATATTGCCGAGGAGATATGGGAAGCAATGGGCCATGCCCCCGGTACGCTTTGCGACCAGTCATGGCCGTCGTACCGGAGCGACTGCCTTGTCGCCGATACACGCCTGATCGTTGTCCAGGTCAACGGGAAACTGCGCGGCCGTTTTGAAATTGAAACCGGGGCCGATGACGAAACAATCAAACGGCACGCCCTTGAGGACCCCAACGTCGTCCGGTTTATCGACGGCAGGGAGATAAAAAAAGTTATCGTGGTGAAAAACAAGCTGGTGAATATTGTTTTATAAGGGGGCGGACTCGAGGCGCGCGATGGATAAAATGACCCTGTCTATGAAATGCCATAGGGGTTTCCGGCCGATCGGACGGCCGATCAGGCGGTGGGCCGGCCCGTCGACCCGGATTATAACGGCGTTGATCATCCTGGTCGCCGCTTTTTCGGCAAGCTGCGGCTACCGGTTTGCCGGGGGCGGGGAAATGCCGGGCGACGTTCAGCGCATTGCCGTTGACATCTTTGAAAATCGCACGGGAATCACCGGCATAGAAAGCATCATCACAAACGATGTTATAAACGAGTTTACCCGGAGCCGGGTCGTTGACGTTACCGGCAGGGACGACGCGGAAGCGTTTCTTACCGGTA
>PUOB01000355.1 GCA_003551985.1 Desulfobacteraceae bacterium
CGGTAGATATGGCCTGGGCCGCCAGCATCACGGATTTGAGGCCGGAGCCGCATACCTTGTTAACGGTGATGCATGCCGTATCCCAGGGAAGGCCGGCCTTAACCGACGCCTGTCGGGCAGGGTTCTGCCCATAGCCGCAGGGGAGGACCATTCCCATGATGGCCTCGTCCACGATGCTCTTATCTATGCCTGCGCGGTTAACCGCCTCGGCAATCACCATGGCGCCCAAATCCGTCGCACCGGTTCCTGCCAGCGATCCGTTAAATCCGCCAAGGGGCGTGCGTACTGCACTGACGATGACTGGTTCTGCCATATTGCCTCCATATGTTGTATATTTTATTGATGCGCTATGGGTCTAATGGTTCTGTAGGGGCGAATAATCATTCGCCCCTACAAACAATCCCGTGATGAATCGGAATATGCAAGCCAACTTCTTCCTATGACCCTACATGTTCCGGCGGTACTTTCCCCCCACCTCGTAGAGGGCGCCGGTGATCTGACCGAGGGAGCAGTACTGTACGGTCTCCATCAATTCGGCAAAAATATTGCCGCCGGCAAGAACGGTCTCCTTCAGCTGCTTGAGTGCCTCGGGGCCCTTGTCCGCATTTCTTTTCTGGAAATCCTCAAGGCGCTTCAGCTGGGATGCCTTTTCCTCCTCGGTGGCCCGGGCAAGCTCCAGGTCGCTCAAGGCCGCGTCCGCATCATAATCCGTGCTGATGAAAGTGTTGACGCCGATAATGGGCAGATCCCCCGAGTGCTTCAAGTGCTCGTAGTGCATCGATTCTTCCTGTATCTTGCTGCGCTGGTATCCGCGCTCCATAGCCCCCTGAACGCCGCCGCGCGAGGTAATCCGATCGAATTCGGAAAGAACCGCCTCCTCCACCAGGTCCGTGAGCGTTTCGATAATGAAACTTCCCTGGTTCGGGTTTTCGTTTTTCGTCATACCGAACTCCCGGTTCAAAATCAACTGGATGGCCAGAGACCGCCGAACGGACTCCGCCGAGGGCGTGGTCACGGCCTCGTCGTAAGCATTGGTATGGAGGCTGTTGCAATTGTCATATATGGCATAAAGGGCCTGCAGGGTCGTGCGGATGTCGTTGAACTGGATTTCCTGGCTATGCAGGGATCGCCCGGACGTCTGGATGTGATACTTGAGCATCTGGGAGCGGACATCCGCGCCGTATTTTTCCTTTAAGGCAACAGACCATATGCGTCTTGCCACCCGGCCGATGACGCTGTATTCGGGGTCCATACCCGAGGAGAAGAAATACGACAGGTTGGGTGCAAAACTGTCGATGGGCATGCCGCGCGACAGGTAATATTCCACGTAGGTAAATCCGTTGGCCAGGGTGAAGGCGAGCTGGGAGATGGGGTTGGCGCCGGCCTCGGCGATATGGTAGCCGGAGATGGATACCGAGTAGAAGTTCTGCACCCCGTAGTCGATAAAGTACTGCTGGATGTCGCCCATCATCTTGAGGGCGAAGTCAATGGAAAAGATGCAGGTGTTCTGCCCCTGGTCTTCCTTGAGAATATCGGCCTGGATGGTCCCGCGGATATTGGAAAGCACCCGCTGGCGGCTCTCGTTTGCCTCTTGGGCGCTTGGCTTGCGCCCGTTTTCGGTTTCAAATGCTTCCAGCTGCTGGTCGATCGCGGTGTTCAAAAACATCGCCAGCATGATGGGCGCAGGACCGTTTATGGTCATGGAGACCGAGGTATTGGGGGCGGCCAGATCAAAACCGCCGTAGAGAACCTTGACATCCTCTAAATTACATACGCTGACCCCGGATGTGCCGACTTTGCCGTATATATCCGGCCGCGGATCCGGGTCGAAACCGTAGAGGGTCACCGAATCGAAAGCCGTGGAAAGCCGCTTGGCCGGATAAGCTTCGGACAGCAGGCGGAATCGCCGGTTGGTTCTCTCGGGATCGCCTTCACCGGCAAACATGCGCGTGGGGTCTTCATCGGCGCGCTTCAGCGGGAAAACACCGGCGGTAAAGGGAAACCGGCCGGGGACGTTTTCCTTGCGCATCCAGGTATACAGATCGCCGGGGTCGGTGTAACCGGGCAGGGCGATCTTCGGCACCTGCAGGTGAGACAGGGTTTCCGTCTTTAACGGCACCCGGATCTCCCGATCGCGCACCTGGTACACGAACTCATCCTTTGCATAGGCATCCCGGATTTCATGCCATTCCGACACGAGCTTCCGGGTTTCGGGGTCGAGATTGGCTCTTGCCGTTTCAATTTCTTCTTTCAGCCGCGCCATGAGCGCATCCCCATCGCCTGCCAGCGATCCGGTCGAAAGCGTTTCTGCGGCCTGCTCAAGGTGATGCGCCTTCCGGACCGCTTCGGCACGCTGCCGGGTTTCCTCGTGGTAATGCCTGACAGTGTCTGAAATTTCAGACAGATAGCGGGTCCGCTCCGGGGGGACAATGATCGACTTGGACGAGGACTGCTTGACATCGGGCGCCTCAAGAGCGGATTCCAGCTTTATACCGGTCTTCCGGTGAATCGTATCCAGCAGGAAGCGGTACATGGCGGTAACGCCGTCGTCATTGAACTTTGCGGCAATGGTGCCGAAAACCGGCATATCCTCCGGTTTCCGGTCAAAGGCCTTTTTGTTGCGCTGGACCTGCTTGCGGATGTCTCTAAGGGCATCCTCGCTGCCCTGCTTGTCGAACTTGTTGATTACGATAAGGTCCGCGTAATCCAGCATGTCGATCTTTTCAAGCTGCGTTGCCGCGCCGTAATCCGCGGTCATGACATAAAGGGACAGGTCAGTGAGATCGAAAACATTGGATGATCCCTGTCCGATGCCCGCCGTTTCGATAATAACCAGGTCCATACCCGCGGCCTTGAGAATATCGACCGCGTCCGGCAGCACC
>PUOB01000379.1 GCA_003551985.1 Desulfobacteraceae bacterium
CCCGAGAAGAGAAAAAGGCAGCGATGCCACAAAAAAGGTGGCGCCGGTGACAACCGATGCCAGGGCAACCGGGCGGACGACCGCAAAATCCACGACCATGGCCGCCGGATCCACCTCAATTGTTTCCACCAGTGCCTGGCGGGTATCGTCGGCCAGTGCAGGGGTGCCCGCGGACGCAACCACCAGCAAAGCAATTGCAAACGCAACAAAAACCTTTTTCAATCCCAGACCTTTCATTTTTTTCTCCTCTTTTTGTTGACGACTTCGTAAAAAGTCGAATGGGCAGGGGGTTCCCGTAGGGGCGATGCCATGCTGCCTGTTTAACCGTATCCGTCGATCGCCCCGCTGGTCGCTATAGTTAGCCGCCCTTGACAATATAGACAAATCCCGTATAGAGTATATCTTATTCTATATATAGTATGACAATCCCATACCGTCAATTTTTTTATGCTCCCCGGGCCTCGTAAAAACGCCCGGAATCTCAAAAACGCTCGTTCGGATCGGATTCATGGAGAGCTTTCCCTGTGACTGCATGCGCTGCAGTCAAAACAACAATATCGGTTTCGTGGCCACCCGGATTGCCGGGACCGACGGCGTATCCCTGGAAACCCTGAAATGGGCCGGGCTTTTTGAAAACGAAGGCTTCAACTGTTTTTATTTCGCCGGCGAGCTGGAAACGCCCCCGGAAAAATCCTATGAGTCAAAAAAAGCCCATTTCACCCACCATGAAATCGTCGATATTTACCGGCGCAGTTTCAACGCACGCCACCGGAGCCGATCCACCACCCAAAAGATAATGGCGGTAAAGCGGGAGATAAAGGACCACCTCTACGATTTTATCGGCCGGTATCATATCAACCTCATCATCGCTGAAAACTGCCTGACGATTCCGCTCAATATCCCCCTGGGACTGGCCCTTACGGAAGTGGTTTCGGAAACCGGCATTGTCATGATCGCCCATCATCACGATTTTTACTGGGAGCGGTCGCGTTTCATGACCAACACGGTGTGGGAATATTTGGACATGGCATTCCCGCCGCACCTGCCGCGGCTCCATCACGTGGTTATCTCTTCGGCCGGTGAAAGCCAGCTTGGCTTCCGCAAGGGCAGCTCCTCGACCCTGATACCCAACGTCATGGATTTTGAAAATCCGCCCGGGCCGCCCGACGATTACGCTGCGGACGTGCGAAAAGCGCTGGGCGTGGCCGAGGATGAATACCTTATCCTGCAGCCCACCCGGGTGGTTCAGCGCAAAGGCATCGAACATGCCATCGAACTGGTCAACCGCCTGGGGCTTAAAGCGAAACTCGTCATATCGCATTCTTCCGGCGATGAGGGGTACGCCTATGAGCAGCGCATAATGGAGTATTCACGCCTGCTCAACGTGGATACCGTTTTTGCCTCGAAATTAATCAATGAAAAGCGGCGTCTGACAAAGAGCGGCCGCAAAATCTATACCCTGAATGATGTCTATCCATATGCGGACCTTGTCACCTACCCCTCGTCCTTTGAGGGGTTCGGCAATGCCTTTCTCGAGGCCCTGTACTTTAAAAAGCCCATCGTTGTAAACAGCTATTCCATTTATTCCTCGGATATAAAGCCCAAAGGCTTCGATGTCATCGAAATGGACGGGTTCGTGGATCAAAACACCCTCGCCAAAACCAGAAAAGTCCTCAGGGACGCGGTTTACCGGCAGCACATGGTCGAACACAATTTCGAGGCGGCCAAACGTTTCTACTCCTACAAGGCCCTGAAGCATAAGCTGCGGGGGATAATGGCTGAAATATCCCACTGCACGCGCAACAGCGACATAAACGGAAACCTGTAACAATGCTCCGGGAAATCTTTATAAAAAATTTCGCCATCATCGAAGAACAACGGATCCGTTTTTCCGAAGGGCTCACCATTTTAAGCGGTGAAACCGGGGCCGGCAAATCCATCATCATCGCCGCTTTGAACATTCTGCTGGGCAGCCGGGCCGATGCCGGCATGATCCGGACGGGCGCCGGCAGCGCGGAGCTGGAGGCCCTTTTTGATATCGACCCGGAAAGCCATGCGGCTCGGATACTGGCGGAGCACGGCTACGAGGAAAGTTCCGAGTTGATTGTACGCCGGATATTGTCCACCGAAAACCGTCACCGAATCTATATTAACGGCCGTATGGCCACGATGCAGGTGCTGTCGGCCGTCACGGAGAATATCGCCGGCATCTCCGGCCAGCATGAACACCTGAGGCTGCTCAAGGAATCCGAGCAGCTGAAGATCCTGGACCAGTTCGGCGGCCTTGAGGGCCTGCGGGAATCGCTCGGGGCGTGCCACGGGGCCATACTGCCCGAAATCAAAGCCCTCGAGTCGCTTCGCAATGCCCGGGAAAACCAGGCCCGGCAAATCGAACAGCTCGAATTCGAACGAAACGAAATCGCCCAGGCCGCCCTGGAACCCGGTGAAGACGACGCCCTGGAACAGGAACTGCTGCGCCTCAAAAATGCCCGGACGCTCTACCAGGGCGTCGGCAACGGCGTGGAAGCGCTCTACAACCGGGAAGGCGCCGTTTCGGATCAGCTCGGGACAATAAAAAAGGACATTGAAAAGGCGGCCGAAATCGACCCGGTCCTTGGGGATGCGGCCCAATCTCTTGACGAGGCCATGCTTCATATTCAAGACATTGCCCATCAACTGCGGTCGTATCTGGACACCATCACGTTTGACCCGGCCCGCGCCGAGGCTGTCGAGGAGCGGCTTCACACCGTCAACCGCATGAAACGCAAGTACGGGCCGACACTGGCGGACGTCCTGCACCGGCTCGACCGGATCGAGGCGGACCTCTCCGAAACGCACAACCTGGACGAGCGCATAAGCCGCACCA
>PUOB01000121.1 GCA_003551985.1 Desulfobacteraceae bacterium
AGGCGAGCCTGCGCGCTTTTACGCACCCCTTCCGCAGAAAAACACCTGGCCTGCGCCGCCCTTGTCGCCGGAGATCCGGCCACGGCCCTGTCGATCTGGAGAAACTGGCGGCGTTCCCAGTGCCAAGGCACTTGTCCTTGACGAAACCCATGCAATGGCGTACGTTTTAAAGTATCGCTTTAAAAGGAATGATCCACCCGCAAAATAATCCGGAATCCGGTCTTGCTCAACTGTTGACGAACGGCAGGGACGAATAATCATGGCAGGAATGCATGGCTTCAAAACACACCACAGGCCCCGACTTGGCAAAAGCGATTGAACACCGGATAACGGCCTTCATTTCAGAGTCCATCGAGGCCCGGCAATCCATAAAAGCCGTGTATCTTTACGGATCAATTTTGAAGGGGGAAAAATTCAGGCCCAATTCCGATATCGACCTTGCGTTTCTCCTGGAGCCCGCCCTCTACAAGCAAGACCCGCTCATTTATTCAGCCCCGGCCTACATGGCCGCAAACGAGATAAGCAGCATGCTGAACCGGAAAACCGATGTTGTCATTTTAAACGCAGCATCCATTGAAACCGCTTACCTGGTCGTAACAACGGGGATTGTCATATATGATACGGACCATGAAAACCGGCTTGAATATGAAGCGGCCTTAAGAGGGATGTACTATGATTTCAAGCCATTTCTTCAACAGTTGAGAGCAAAGAGCATGCTGCGGCATAACAGCAGGGAACCCGGGATATGAAAACCATTGAAAAAAAGGTGAAGACAGCGGAAGAAAGAATCTCGAAGCTGCAACAACTGTCACAAAAATTTAACTCTTTTGAAGATTATGCGTCTTCCCGGGACAATATGGATATTGCGGAAAGAAATATTCAGGTTGCAATCGAGACTTGCCTGGACATCGGCAAGATCATTATTGCCAATGCAAACCTACCTGAACCTGCGGACAACAAAGGCATTTTTTCAGTGCTTGCTGAAGCGGGTATTATAAAAAAAGAGAGTTTGAGCTTTCTGATACCCATGGCCGGCACCAGAAACATCCTTGTTCACGGGTATGATCGAGTAGACAACGCCTTGATTTACGGGATAATTAAAAAACACTTGGATAATTTCGAGGATTTTTTGAACCAGGTCAAGGAATATGCCAAAAATAAAACCTTATGACACCATCAAGTCCAACAAAGCCGGCTACCGGCACCATTCTAGAAATCCAGCGCATGTCAACCGACGACGGCCCCGGCATCCGGACCACCGTCTTCATGAAGGGCTGCCCCTTGTCCTGCACCTGGTGCCACAACCCGGAAAGCATCTCCCCCGCACCTCAACTCCACTGGATGGCAACCCGCTGCATCGGCTGCGGCATCTGCATCGACACCTGCCCCGAAGGTGCACTTTCGCCTTCTGATGAGAAAATTCATATCAACCGGTCGTTGTGCAAAGGCTGCGGCAATTGCGCCGAGGCCTGCCCGTCAACGGCCATGGAATTAATGGGAGAAAAATGGGAAGTTGATCCGCTGGTGGCGGAACTGCTGAAAGACCGCGCTTTTTTCGAGACGTCATCCGGCGGCGTCACCATCTCCGGTGGCGAATCCACCATGCAGAAAGATTTCGTCATCGCCCTGCTTCAAGGCCTCAACCGCCACGGCATCCACACCGCCATAGACACGTGCGGGGTCTGCCAGGCGTCCGCCCTGGATGCCACCCTGCCCCACGCCAACCTCGTGCTCTTTGACATGAAGCTCATCGATCCCCATGCGCACAAAACATACACCGGCGCAGACAACGCCAAAATCCTTGAAAATCTGCTCCACACCGCGAACCTGATCAAAACGCATCTCCACCCCGAAGCGCTGTGGGTACGAACCCCCATTATCCCCGGCGCCACCGACACCGACGAGAACATCCGCGGCATCGGCCGCTTCCTGTCGTCCCTTCCCGCCGGAACCCTCACCCGCTGGGAGCTTTGCGCCTTCAACAACCTTTGCGCGGACAAGTACACCCGCCTCGGCAAAACATGGGATTTTGCCGGCGTCCCCCTGGTGCCCGCTTCCAGAATGGAGCACCTGGCCGCCGTTGCACGCTCATCCGTTAACGATCCATCCATTGTCGCCTGGACCGGCGCCACCTGCCAGGAAAAGGAAACCGCAGTCAAAAATCAATAAGGAGGTGTTATGCGAAAGAGAACCCTGCGTTATGTATTGGCCTTGATTGTTCTGTCTTTGTTGCTGCCGATTTCCGCCTATGCGGCATCTCTTACAGACGCCCAGGTGAGAAAATTCGTCTCAAGCTGGAGCGACGTCACCACTTTATTGGACGACGCCTATGATGAATCGGAAGACGCTTACGGGGACGATTTTGACGCGCACCATGACGATGACTTTTCCCCGAACACCATCATGTCGGAAATGGTGGAAAAAATACGCGGGGAGGCGGTCTACAGCCAACTTCGGCGTGTGGTCCGCCGGCACGGCTTTTCCGGCGTGGATGACTGGGCGCAAGTGGGCGACAGGGTGATGCGGGCCTCTTTCGCCATTCAGTTTGGGGACCACGTGGCGATCATGGAAGAGGAAATGGCTCGGGCATTAAAAGATATTGATGAAAACCCCCACCTGACCGAAGAGATGAAACAGGACATGAAAGCGGCAATGGAGCGTTCCGCCGCTGCAATGGCTGAATTGGCAGCAACACCCGAAGCCGACAAAAACGCCGTGCTACCTCACATGGATGAACTGGAACAGATGTGGGGACACGATGACGAGGATGATTATTATTAATCGGCCTGTATGACCCCGCGCAAAATTTCCGATACTGCCTTAAAAAACACAAGGAGGAAAGGAAATGAACGA
>PUOB01000092.1 GCA_003551985.1 Desulfobacteraceae bacterium
CGCCGGCAGACCCCACGTAGCGCTCCCATCCCATGGTTATTCCGGCTTCAATCGAGAGCCGGACGGGCACATCCGCGGGCAGCACGGACTGCTTGTAGCCATCCCCTGCTTCCTCGAAAAGCGGCCAGCAGGGCATGCTCACAACGCGGGCGGCAACGCCTTTTTCCGCCAGTGTCTGTTGCGCCTCGAGCGCCAGGTGGACTTCGGCGCCAGTGCCGATAAGGATGATATCCGGCTTGCCCTCGGTGTCCGAAAGCACATATGCCCCCTTTTGAAGGCCCTTTGCAGGGGCAAGGCGGCTGCGGTTGAGGACGGGAAGGCTCTGGCGGGAGAAGAGCAGCGCTGTGGGCCGGTCTTCGGATGAAACGGCGATTTTCCAGGCTTCGGTGGTTTCAGTGGCATCGGCCGGCCGGATGGTCAGCAGGTTGGGAATGGCCCGCAGCGATGCGATATGTTCAATCGGCTGGTGCGTGGGGCCGTCTTCCCCGACGGCAAGGCTGTCGTGGGTGAATATGTAGATCACGGGCGCTTTCATCAGGGCGGACATGCGCACGGCCGGCTTCATGTAGTCCAGAAATACCAGAAAAGTCCCGCAAAACGGTTGAAACCCGCCGTGGACGAAAAGGCCGTTTGAAATGGCGCCCATGGCGTGCTCCCGGACGCCGAAGCGGATGTTCCGGCCGTGGTAGCTGTCTTTCTGAAAATCAGGGGCCCCTTTTATGATGGTGTTGTTGGACGGGGCAAGATCCGCGGATCCGCCGATCATGTCGGGCCGTTTTTCCGCCAGCGCGTTCAGCAGCGTTCCGGATGCCTTTCGTGTAGCCATGGGACCGTCTTCCGGCTTGAAATCAGGCAGATCCGCATCCCATCCATCTGCCGGTTTTCTTTCGAGCCGTGCCAGCAGCGCTGAGGCCAGTTCCGGGTGCGCCTTTTTGTAGGCCTCGAACTTTTCGTTCCACTGCTTTTCCGTTTCCATCCCCTTTGCGGCGACCGATTCAAAATGCTTCAGGACGATGTCCGGCACGCAGAACAACTCGTCGGCCGGACAGCCGTAATACTGCTTGGTCAGACGGACTTCCGCCTCGCCCAGGGGCGCGCCGTGCGAATCGGCGGACCCCTGCTTGTTCGGGCTGCCGTAGGCGATCTGGGTTCGGATAATGACAAGCGACGGTTTGTTTGTTTCCGCCTTTGCCGCATCAACGGCCCCGGTAATCGCTTCCAGGTCGTTTCCGTCGGGAACCTCCAGCACATGCCAGTTCTGTGCTTCAAACCGCTTGGAGACATCCTCGGTAAACGTGATTGCCGTGCTTCCCTCTATGGATATTTTGTTGTCGTCATAGATGCAGATCAGCCTGGAGAGTCCCAGGTGGCCGGCAAGGGAGGCGGCCTCCGACGAGATCCCTTCCATGAGGTCGCCGTCGCCGCACATGACATAGGTGTAATGGTCGACAACGTCGTGCCCGGGGCGGTTAAACAGCGCGGCCATCTGCCGCTCCGCCATGGCCATGCCCACCGCAGTTGAAATCCCCTGGCCAAGCGGTCCCGTGGTTGTTTCCACGCCCGGGGTGATCCGGTATTCCGGGTGCCCCGGAGTTATGCTCCGCCATTGCCGGAACGCTTTGAGATCTTCTAAAGTCAGGGGGTAGCCGGTGAGGTAGAGCAGGCTGTAGAGCATCATCGAGGCATGCCCCGCCGACAGGACGAACCGGTCCCGGTCGATCCAGTGGTGGTTCTTCGGGTTGTGCTTCATGAAACGGGTCCAGAGCACGTAGGCCGCCGGCGCCATTCCCATCGGCGCGCCCGGGTGGCCGGATTTGGCTTTTTCTATGGCATCGATGGACAGGCTTCGGATGGTGTTGACGGCAAGGGATTCAATATCGGAAATCTTTTCCGGGGTCTTATCGGTTTTCATGGGCTCTCCTCATTTCATCGGTTTTTCATCAGCCGCCGCCTACAGCGCCCGCATGAACTCAGGTTTCAGTTTTATATTACCGGAAAGCGCCTGGTCGATGCGCTGCAATGTTTTTTCCTTGTCTTCCGGCATTTTCGCCCGAATGGGAAGGTAGTTCGACGCATGGTTGGCGTGAAACAGGCCGTTGGTCATATGGGTGTGTTCGATCATTATCCGCAGTTCCCGGAGCATTTCCGACGATCCGACCATCTCGAATGTTCCGGCTTCATATTCGTCGTGCAGCGCCGTGCCGGGAATCAGCATCAGCGAAAGGGCACCCACGAATTCGGGGTCGATGGCGCTCAGCACACGGCCGGTTTCGGCGGCATGAACGGCCGAACGGTCCCGGCCGGCTATGCCCAAAAGCACGGTGATGGACAGCTTGATGCCCGCGGCCCGGATTTTTTTCCCCATTTCGACCATGGTTTCGGAAGGCGCGCCTTTTTTGATGTTTTTGAGCGTCGCGTCGTCGCCGGTTTCAAGCCCCAGGTAGGCCAGTTTCAGCCCCATGTCCCTGAGTTGCTCAAGTTCCGCCATGCTCTTCATCTTGATGCCCTTGGTATTCGCGTACACGCTGATCCGGTCGAGCCATGGGAGCTGCCGGTTGATTTCCGTCAGTATTTTAACCAGCCGTTTCTGCGGCACGATGAGCGCATCCCCGTCACAGATGAACAACCGCCTGGCATACGTGAGGTGTTTTGCCGCATAGGCGATATCGGCCATGATCTGTTCATCCGGTTTGATCTTGAAGCGTTCGCCTTTGTAGGTCCCGCAGAACGTGCACTTGTTGTGGGAACAGCCCACGGTGACCTGGAGCAGGATGCTGTCGGCCTCGCTCGGCGGACGTATGACCATTCCTTCGTAATGCATGGTTGGGACTCCATTGTTTGGGTTGTAAG
>PUOB01000054.1 GCA_003551985.1 Desulfobacteraceae bacterium
AGCACGGTACTGCAGAAAGCCGCCCGCAGGGCGTACACCATGGCCGGGGTCGATGATCCGAAGCGGTTTTTTGACATCATCGAATTAAACGACGGCTATGCCCACCAGCTGCCCATGTGGGCTGAAAATGCAGGGGTTGTTGAGGCGGGGGAGGCTGCGAAATGGATTGATGCCGGCGGGATGGATGACCGGCGCGTCAACCCGTCCGGGGGCATGCTGAACGGCAATCCGATCATGCTGGGCGGGCTTGCCCGTTCTCTGGAGGTTGTGCTCCAGCTGCGCGGAGAGGCCGGGGAGCGGCAGATAGAAGGGGCCAGGAAAGGATTGGCACATGGCAATACAGGACCCGCCGGGCAGCATCATGCGGTGTTGGTGTTTGAAAAATAAGGAGGCGTCATGGGATATAAAAAAAGGAACCGGCACGTCGGAATAGTGGGTATTGGCGAAACAAAATTTTCAAGCCATCGGGAGGACGTCAATCAGCCGGAGATGATTCACGAAGCGGTCAGGGGGGCACTGGATGACGCCGGGTTGACAATGGACGATATCGATTGTGTGGTGCATGGCAACATGGAGCTTTTTGAAATGGTGCATCAGCCCGATATGTGGCATACCCTTGGAACGGGCGCATACGGCAAAAGCGCTTTTCGGGTCACCACAGGCGGTACTACCGGCGGCACGCTGGTCTGCGGGGCGGACAACCTTGTGGCATCGGGTATGTATGACGTTGTTCTGGCCGTCGGCTTTGAAAAACTCCAGGAAGGCCATACCACCGGCGGGATTACCAATATGGCGGATCCGCTGTGGGCGAGGCGGTTGCAATCCGGTGCGCTGACAGCCCAGGCCGCGGTCAAGTTGATCGCTGAATTCGGGGAGGCGCGTGCCCGGCGGGCGGCGATGACGTACCGTATTATCATGGACATGCATGCCTGCAAAAACCCCAACGCCCACAGGGCGTTCCACCTGGACTGGGACCAGATGGAGGATTTAATGGCAACATCGCCGCCGCTCATCGGCGATCTTCGCCTGATCCATATGTGTTCCCAGTCCGACGGCGCCTGCGCCATTATTTTCGCATCGGAAAAAAAGGCCCGGGAAATATCCGGCAAGCCCGTGTGGGTGCGGGATCATATCACGGTTCACAGGGAGGAGACGTTAAACCTCCACAACAACTACTACCCGATCGAAACGACGCACAGCTTTGCCGCAAAGCAGCTCTACGGGAGAAACGGTATTGACAACCCGCTGGAATATTTCGATGTGTTTGAAATGTATGACCCGTCCGCCTGGTGGGGTGTGGACTGGCTCCGGGACTTCTTTCTCCTCGAGGGTGACGAGCATATCAAAATGGTTGAAAACCGGGATATCATGATCGACGGGAAGATGCCCATCAATCCATCGGGCGGGGTTATCGCCACGAATCCGATCGGCGCCACCGCCATTATCCGGGTGGCCGAGGCCGCCAAGCAGATCCGGGGCGATGCCGGTGACCATCAGATCCCCGGAAACGTCGAACACGGGCTGGCCTCATCATTTGGCGGCACCATGTGGACCGTGCTGACCATGCTCGAAAAAGAAACCAATTGGTAGGAGGTATTGTACCATGAGTGAATACTACGGCATCGACGTAGATGATGTTTTCAATACCATGGCGTCGCGCTTCCGTCCGGAAGGGGCCGAGGGTGTTGATGCGGTTTTTGGCTACGATATAACGGAAAAAGGGAAATGGAAGCTTTCGGTCGGGCAGGGCCGGATGGCGCTCGATATAACCGAAGACCTTTCCGGCTGCGACGTGGTCGTGCGCGTAGATGAGCAGACCTTTGCCGGTATCATTGCCGGTAAACTCGATGCCATGGCCGCCTTGAGTGCGAACAAGATGAAGGTTGAAGGCGATTTCAACCTCTTTGCGGTCACCGGTAAGATATTTACCAAGTATGTGCCGCCGGGCCAGGAGGTTGAACCCGAACAGGAACTGGTGATGCTGAAACGAACCATTTCGGTCAACCAGCGATTTGCCACGGGCCCGATTATGGGAACCTTCCTGCAGGGTTTGAAGGAAAAGACGATCCTCGCCATAAAATGCCCCGGGTGCGGCCGGCTGCAGAGTCCGCCACGGGAGATCTGCGCCCCTTGCCGGATAAGAAATGACAGCTGGGTTGAAATAGGCCCTGCCGGAGAGATGCGGATGCTCGAATACTGTTATTATGCAAGCCCCGATCCGCTCACCGGCGAGACCCGCGAGACGCCTTACGGCGCTATCGGCGTCCTGCTCGACGGATGCAAGGACAACGAGGTGTTTTGGCATCTTCTCAACCCGCAGCAGCTCAATGACGTTCGAATGGGTATGGTCATGGGCGACAAGGTCGTCCACGGTACGCGGCTGAGGCCCGTTTGGTCCGCCAACAGGACCGGCAGCATTAACGATATCAAGTATTTCGAAATCGACGAGTAAGGAGATGGGCATGCAAAAAGACGACTTTTCAAAATCTTACGTGGTCGAGGGGAAGCTTGCCCTGCCGTACACCTATTTTGCCGGCCGGGTGGGAAGCCGCTTTTTGACGACGCTCCGGGACCATAAAACGATTATGGGCGTCAGGTGCGATACATGCAGCAAGGTTTTCGTTCCGCCGCGCCAGACTTGCGAGCGTTGTTTTTCGGACATTCGGGACAACTGGGTAACGCTGGAAAATAAAGGTGAACTAATCAATTTCACCGTGGTGCGGGAAGCGGATAAACACCTTCCCCGGAAGACGCCGTATATTTTGGGGCTGATACGGCTTGACGGTGCGGATACCCCCATGGTGCATATCATCGAAGGGATCGAGCCCGACAAAATAGCCGAAGGCATGCGGGTTCGCGCGGTCTTTGCAGGGGAAAGCGAGGGGACTATCCTCGAAATCGCTCATTTTGAAATTGTTCCCCCCTGCGGCATGCGAAGCCGTCAGATCTCTACTAATTCATAATCCCGTGACCCAAGCCCGATCTGCTCGGCATACGCGAGCTGAAGGGGCCAGTCCACATTTGGATATATGGCCCTGAATTTGTCCGATCCGGCGGCCATGCCGGCTTCCGAATGATTGCTCATGCAAGAGCCGGGCAGGGCGGGCTCCTTGTTGACCAGGTCGATGCTTGCCTGGTCGATGGCAACGGGGTCGGTTGACGCAACCACGCCGATATCCCTCACAATCGGCGCGTCGTTGTAGGGCACGCAGTCGCATGCCGGCGATACGTGGTTGATGAAATTGATATAAAAGGCCTTGCCGGATTTGTTCTTGAGAACGCCCGCGCAGTACTCCACCATTTTTTCCATGAAGACCGGTATGTCCGCGCTCCACTGAACCTGGACGGCATTGTTTTCGCAAATAAGGATGCATTCCCCGCAGCCGATGCATTTCTCCGGGTGAATAAAGGCTTTTTCCTCGATCATTTCAATCGCCTGCTCGACGCAGTGGTCCGCGCACTGCTCGCAGCCGATGCATTTTTTTTCTTTCACCTTCGGGGAGACGCCGGAGTGCTGCTCGAGTTTGCCCCTGCGCGAGGCGGAGCCCATGCCGACATTTTTAATGGCGCCCCCGAACCCGGAAAGCTCGTGCCCCTTGAAGTGGGCGATGGAAATCAGGCAATCGGCCTGAATAATTTCGGATCCGATGTAGACTTCCCTGAAATGCTTTCCGTTGATTTCGACCGGTGTTTCCGTGCGCCCCCGTAAACCGTCGGCGATGATCAGGGGCGCATCTACCACGGCATAGTCAAAACCGTTGGTGATCGCTGTTACCAGGTGAAGCGGCGCATCTCCCCGGGTTCCCGCGTAGAGCGTGTTCGCGTCTGTCAAAAAAGGGAATCCGCCGGCCTTTTTGACGGATTTAACCGCCTGCCGGATATAAACGGGTCGTATGAAAGCCGTATTGCCGGATTCCCCGAAATGGAGTTTAAGGGCCACAAGGTCCCGCTTGTCGATACAGTTGTCAATGCCGGCCTGTTTCACCAGCCGGTCGAATTTGCTCAGAAAATTTTCCTTGAATGTTGCGCGGAAATCAATGAAATAGACTTGGCTTGCCATAGATCCTCCTTGTTGAGTGGTATATCCCGGAAAAAATCTTGAAAAGGCTTCTTGAATACAATAAGTATTGATGTTGTATCATTTGAAATCAAATAAAAAAATCGTAAAATCAAAGCAATGATGATCGACCGGCGCTTGATTCAATATTTCGACTGGTGGCTGCTGCTGCTTGTGCTGCTTATAGGCGGTCTCGGTATCGGGCTGATATACAGCAGCGTCAACACCGGTGACCCGGCGTCTTCCTCCAGACTGTACCTGAAGCAGTTGGGCTGGCTTGGAATCGGGATCCTGGTAATGACCGCCAGTTTCCTGTTTTCCTATAAAAAACTCTACCGATGGGCGCCTTTCATTTACCTCCTTTGCACAGCCCTGCTCATTGCGGTGCTGGTCATCGGTAAAACCGTGGGCGGCGCTACACGATGGCTTGATCTCGGCTTTTTCGCCCTTCAACCCTCTGAGCCGGCTAAAATCGGGATTATACTGATTCTTGCCTATTATTTTTCAAAACGCGTCAAGCCTTGGGGCATGGACTTCAGGGACCTGCTGCTGCCGCTGTTGTTAACCTTGATTCCCTTTGGGTTCATTTTATTGCAACCCGACCTCGGTACGGCAATGCTGGTGATGCTCATTGCCGGCACCATGGCGGTGTTTTCAAAAATTGAGCGCAAAACGTTTTTCGGGCTTTTATCAGCCGTGGTGGTCCTCGTACCCCTTGGATGGTTCTTTATCGAGGATTACCAGCGCAAGCGCATATTGATGCTTTTCGCGCCGGAAAGCGACCCGATGGGTGCGGGGTATCACATCCTTCAGTCAAAAATCGCCGTCGGATCCGGCATGCTCCACGGAAAGGGGTACATGGAAGGAACGCAGAATATCCTGTCTTTTCTTCCGGAGCAACACACCGATTTCATTTTTTCAGTGCTTGCCGAAGAATGGGGATTTGTCGGCTCGGCGGGCATACTTATCCTTTTTATGCTTCTTGTCGCATTCGGCTTGAGCATTGCGTATGGATGCAGGGACGATTTCGGCACTATTCTCGCCTTTGGCATTACGGCCATGATATTCTGGCAGACCGTAATCAATGTGGGCATGGTGATCGGGCTGATGCCGGTTGTGGGAATGCCGCTTCCGCTGGTCAGTTATGGGGGGTCGTCCGTCATTACAACGCTGCTGGGTATCGGAATTCTACTAAACATCAGCATGCGTCGTTTCGTAAAGGATTGACGCCCCGCCGCGCCTTGGCACGCGCTGTTGTTCCGCAAATAATGCGCTGCGCAATGCATGTGGGGATATTTACCGAAATTGCAAAAAATATTTTGACAAATTGCCGCAATCGGTGCTATGGACTTTTGTTTAAATCAAAATATGATGTTTTTAACTACAAATATTAAAGCGAGTCGGATGCGGAGGTGAGAAAATGATACAAGTTGACTGGACGGTAGCCCTCCAGATGCTCAATTTCTTAATTCTTGTCTGGGCATTGAATTATGTGGCATATCGTCCCATCCGCGGTATTTTGGCAAAGCGCAAGGAAAAGGTGGGCAGTCTTGAAAATGGCATTGATCGCTTTGAAAATGATGCCATGGAAAAATCGAACGCTTTCCAGGCCGGCATACGGGAAGCCAGGGAAAAAGGCCTGAAAATGCGGGAGGCAATGGAAGAAAAGGCACGCCAGGAAGAACAGCAGATGATTGAACGGATCAATGAAAAGGCAAGGCACGACCTGGAGGATCTCAGGGAAAAAGTTGCCAGGGAAACCAGGGAGGTCCGTCAATCATTGGAGTCTCAAATCGAATTTTTTGCAAATGAAATAAGCAAGAAGATGCTCGGGAGGACAGTCTAAAATGAAACTTGACCCTATTACGCGCTACGGCCTGCCCTTTCTCCTTATCGTGTTTTTTTTCCTCCTGGTCATCGCCTCACCGGCGTATGCCGCAGAAGAGTGGGAACGAACCGATACTTACCGGATAATCAATTTCACCGCGCTTGTATTGATCCTTTTTTTTATCCTCCGCAAACCGGTCGCCAATTTTTTTACCGACCGGATCCGCTTGATCAAAGAGCAGCTCAAGGATTTAGAGGAGCAGAAGGCGGAGGCCGAGAAAAAGCTTGCCGAGTACAATGAAAAGTTATCGGCGCTGGATGCGGAAGCGGAGAAAATTATACAGCAGTATCAAAAGCAGGGGGAGGACGTCCGCGACAACATCCTCAGACAGGCTGAAGCGCAGGCCGCTAAAATGGAAGATCAGGCCCGCAGAATTATCGAGTATGAATTCGCCGAGGCCAAATTGAAGCTTGAGACCGAGCTTTTCGACAGTGCGGTTGAAAAGGCGGAAGAGCGCATGAAAAGCCTTATTACCGATGAAGACCATGACCGACTTGCCAAAGAATATCTAGATAAGGTGGTGAAAAAGTGAGAAGTTCAGTAATAGCCAGACGGTATGCAAAGGCCTTGATTCTTATTGGTAAAGAAGACGGCCAGGCGGAGCGCTACAGGGAGGAGCTGGATGGTGTGATCCAGTTGCTGGACCAGAACCCCGCTTTTGAGGAGACCATCAACAATCCCCTGTTTGACTCCGAAAGGCGGACCCGGTTGTTTACCACGGTGATTGACGCCCTGGAAATATCAAAGGTAATGAGGGCCTACCTGAATTTGATATTCAAGAAGCATCGGTTTAACGATATTCGTGCGATAAGCGAGTACTATAATCAGTTGGCCGATGAGCTCCAGGGTGTTGTACGTGCCGACCTCGTTTCCGCTACGGAACTATCGACAGAGACATATGAGCAGATTCAGCAGGCGCTTGGAAAAATGACAGGCAAGGATGTCGTGCTTGAAGCACGACAGGACCCGGAGATTATCGGCGGCATTGTAACGAAGATCGGCGATCTTGTGTTGGATGGCAGCATTAAAACACAGTTAAAAAATATGCGTGAATCTTTAAAAAGGGGTGAGAGTGTATAATGGAAATAAGAGCCGAAGAAATCAGTGAGATTATCAAGCAGCAGATCCAGGAGTTTGACAAGAAGGTCGAGTTGAGTGAAACCGGTATCGCCCTGTCGGTCGGTGACGGTATCGCCCGTGTTTACGGCCTTGAAAAGGTCAAGGCGTTGGAGCTGGTGGAGTTTTCCAACGGCGTTCTCGGTCTTGCCATGAACCTGGAAGAAGACAACGTCGGTGTTGCCATTATGGGTGATGATACCCACATCAAGGAGGGCGACATTGTCAAGCGAACCGGCCGAATCGCTGAGATACCGGTCGGCGACGCCGTACTCGGCAGGGTTTTGTCGGCAGTCGGCGAGCCGCTTGACGGCAAGGGGCCGGTTGATGCCACGGAAACCCGGCGGATCGAAATGGTGGCGCCTGGCGTTATCGCCCGTAAATCGGTTCATGAACCGCTGTACACGGGCTTGAAGGCAATCGACGCCATGACGCCGGTCGGCCGCGGGCAGCGGGAGTTGATCATCGGGGACCGCCAGATCGGCAAGACCGCTGTGGCCATTGACGCCATTATAAGCCAGAAGGGCCAGGATGTTTACTGCATTTATGTAGCCACCGGCCAGAAGCGTTCCACGGTTGCCCAGGTGGTTTCGGTTCTCGAAAAACACGGCGCCATGGAATATACCACCGTGATTTCGGCGACTGCAAGCGACCCGGCAACGCTGCAGTATATTTCTCCTTACGCGGGATGCTCCATCGGCGAATACTTTCGTGATCATGGCAAGCATGCGCTCATCATTTATGATGACCTATCCAAGCAGGCGGTGGCCTATCGCCAGGTATCCCTCCTGATGCGGCGCCCGCCAGGTCGTGAAGCTTTTCCCGGCGATATTTTCTATAACCACTCTCGGCTTCTGGAGCGCGCCGCCAAACTCAACGACGAGCTTGGTGCCGGATCCCTGACAGCCCTTCCGATCATCGAGACACAGGCCGGCGACGTTTCCGCCTACATCCCGACCAACGTTATTTCGATTACCGACGGCCAGATCTACCTGGAACCCGGTCTTTTCTTTGCCGGTGTCCGTCCGGCCATCAACGTCGGTCTATCCGTATCCCGCGTCGGCGGCGCCGCCCAGGAAAAAGCCATGAAACAGGTTGCCGGTACGCTTCGCCTCGACCTTGCCCAGTATCGCGAGCTTGAGTCTTTTGCGGCATTCGGTTCAGACCTCGACGCCGCTACCCAAAAGCAGCTTTTACGTGGGGAGCGCCTGGTAGAAATCCTCAAGCAGCCCCAGTATCAGCCGCTGCCGCTTGAAAAACAGGTATTGATCCTTTATGCCGGTACCAAGGGCTTCCTGGACGAGCTTTCAACGGACGTGCTTGCCAAATACGAATCCGGCCTGTACAAGTTTATCGAGACGCGGCACCCCGAAATTGCCCAGCAAATAGCTGAAAAACGCACTATCAGCGATGAGCTTGAAGATAAAATGCAACAGGCGTTCACGGCATACGGCAAAGAGTTCAAGGATACCATCAGTTAGGGGATTCTCCGTGAACTTCCAATCATGACCAAGCGTATAAAGCGAGTTGATATATGGCATCGTTAAAAGAAATCAAATCCCAAATCTCCGGGGTAAAAAAAACCAAGCAGATTACCCGCGCCATGAATATGGTGGCTGCATCCAAATTGCGGGGAGCTCAGGGTGCAATGGACGCTTTTCGTCCCTATGCCAAAAAATTTGCCGAGGTATTGGGGAATATAGCTGAAAAATCCACAAATGAAACCAGCCCCCTGTTGATTCCCAAAGAGGAAGTCAACAACGTCCACGTGGTCATGCTTACGTCGGATCGGGGGCTGTGCGGCGGGTTTAACACCCACCTGATCGAAAAGACCGAAGCGTTCATCAATGAACTGAAAGGCCGTGACGTCGAGGTTTCCCTGACCAATTTCGGAAAAAAGGGAAGGGATTGGACGCGCAAGGAAAAATTGACGATTGTTGAACAGTATCTGGATGTTGTCGGGGCAAAATTCGGGTTCGCCGTGGCCTCTTCAGTTGGCCAGAAACTGATCGAAGGGTATTTGTTCGGGGACTATGATGAAGTCCACATCGTGTATTCAGAGTTCCGCAGCATGGCCAACCAGATTCCGGTGGTCAAGCAGCTTTTACCGATACCCGTCATTGAAAAGCCGGAGGAAGTTGAAACCGAGGATACACGCTATCTTCCCGAGCACATATGTGAGCCTTCGGTAGACGATCTGCTCAATATCATGCTTCCCAAGAGCATATATATTCAAATTTATCATGCGCTGCTTGAAACCTCGACCAGTGAGCATGCCGCCCGGATGCGGGCCATGGATAATGCAACCAAGGCATGTGACGATATGATTGACAGCCTTACGCTGACCTTTAACAAGGCCAGACAGCAAACTATTACAATGGAACTGATGGATATTGTCGGCGGCGCCGAGGCCCTGAGGGGATAAACAACCAAGATCAAATTCTGTGTTAAAAAAATAGGAGGTCTATTCATGGCAGAAAATATTGGCAAGATAACACAGGTAATGGGGCCTGTGGTTGACGTCGAGTTTGAACAGGGCAAGCTGCCGGAGCTTAAAACGGCACTGCTGATTTCCAACCCGACCATCAATGATGATGAAGACAACCTGGTCGTTGAAACTGCTCAGCACCTGGGGGACAATGTTGTACGGACGATTGCAATGGACATTACCGACGGCCTTGTGCGCGGTATGCCGGTCAAGGACACGGGAAACCCGATCATGGTTCCGGTCGGACATGCAGCCCTTGGCCGGGTTCTCAACGTGGTCGGAAGACCGGTCGACGGGCTTGGCGAGGTTTCACAGGATGTTATGGCACCCATTCACAGGCCGGCCCCCTTGTTGACCGACCAGGACGTTTCTGTTCAGGTCCTTGAAACAGGCGTCAAGGTTATCGACCTTCTGGTACCCTTTCCACGAGGCGGCAAGATGGGGTTGTTCGGTGGCGCCGGTGTCGGTAAAACCGTTATCATGATGGAAATGATCAACAACATCGCCATGCATCACGGCGGTATTTCGGTTTTTGCCGGTGTCGGTGAAAGAACCCGTGAAGGCAACGATCTGTATCACGAAATGAAGGACTCCGGCGTTCTCCCCAAGGCAGCGCTTGTTTACGGGCAGATGACGGAACCGCCCGGCGCCCGTGCCCGCGTTGCATTATCCGCATTGACCAGCGCCGAGTACTTCCGCGATGACGAGGGGCAGGACGTGCTGCTCTTTATTGACAATATTTTCCGGTTTACCCAGGCCGGTCAGGAGGTCTCTTCACTTCTTGGACGTATGCCGTCCGCTGTTGGTTACCAGCCGACACTCGCCGTTGAACTTGGCGACCTCCAGGAAAGGATCACCTCCACACATCAGGGTTCCATTACCGCTGTACAGTGCGTGTACGTGCCTGCAGACGACTTGACCGACCCGGCGCCTGCAACGACATTTGCCCACCTCGACGGTACAGTTGTTCTCTCGCGCCAGATCGCTGAGCTTGGCATTTATCCGGCGGTTGACCCGCTGGATTCCACCTCCAGAATTCTGGATGCCAATTTCATCGGCGAAGATCATTATGCGGTTGCCCGTGAAGTTCAGATGATCCTTCAGCGCTATAAGGACCTTCAGGATATTATTGCTATTCTGGGCATGGAAGAGCTCTCCGACGAAGACAAGGTGACCGTTTCCAGAGCCAGAAAAATTCAGCGATTTCTTTCCCAGCCATTTCACGTCGCCGAAACATTTACCGGGCTGGCAGGCGCATTTGTCAAGATTGACGATACAATCAAGGGCTTCAAAGAAATCTGTGACGGCAAGCATGACGATCTGCCTGAACAGGCTTTCTACATGGTCGGTACGATCGATGAAGTCACTGAAAAAGCACAGAAAATGGCGGCATAATATCGCGGGGGACAGAAAATGGCTGAACAGACGATTAAACTTGAAATTGTCACGCCTGAGAGATACGTGGTTCAACAGGAGGTTAAGATTGTCATGGCCCCCGGAACCCTGGGCGAGTTTGGCATATTGCCGAACCATACGCCTTTTCTCAGCTCTCTTGAGGTCGGGAAGGTTCACTTTCGCGATCTTCAGGACAAGGAACATGTCGTATTTATAAGCGGCGGTTTTTCAGAAGCGCTTCCTGACAAAGTGACGATACTTGCTGAAACGGCCGAAATCAGGGAAAAAATTGATTATGATCGTGCAAAGGCGGCTTATCAGCGAGCCATGGAGCGGCTTTCTTCCTCTGACGACAGCATTGACAAGGAACGCGCCAGGGCTGCGAAAGAACGTGCAGAGGCACGTATCAAGATGGCAGAGGAGCAGGGTTGATCACGCACGTTTAATTTTTTTCAACCCCGTTTTATCGTTTTTTTATCGAAAAGAAGGGCAAATCTTCAAGGTTTGCCCTTCTTTGGTATGTTCCCAATATTTGACGGCTTCGTAAAACGTCCAATATCTGCGCAAGCCTTGATCCTGTCACGCCATGGCGTGATTACTTTGCCGTCCAAAAGCGACTTTTCGCGAGGCTGTCAGAAAAACGACATGGAAAGATTATCGGTCATCATACTTGCCGCCGGCAAGGGGACGCGGATGAACTCATCGACCGCCAAGGTGCTGCACCGCATCAGGGGAAAGCCGATGATACAGCTTGTTGTGGATCAAACCGCTTGTCTTGACCCGGGCAGTGTGATCGTTGTCGTTGGTGTTCAGGCTGACCAGGTCAAACAGGTCGTCAGCTCGATTTATCCGGCGGTCCGGTTTGCATCGCAGGTCCATCAGTTAGGCACCGGACACGCGGTTTCATGCGCTGTTTCCGAATTGCCTGATAATGCCGAACATGCCCTGATACTTTGCGGTGATGTCCCCTTTATCAAGGCCGCTACCTTGTCCCGGCTGGTTGATACCCACATGCGCGAGGAAAACATCATTACCATACTCGGGGCGAGCGTTGATGATCCTTTTGGATACGGTCGGTTGGTGTTAAGCGAACAGGGTCGTGTTTTACGCATCGTTGAAGAGGCGGACGCAACGGATGCGGAAAAGCGCATAAAATACGTCAATACCGGGATTTATTGTGTAAATCGCTTGGCGATGGAAAAAATGTTGAAGCAAATCAGTACGGATAATGCGCAAAATGAAATGTATTTAACCGATATTGTTGGTGTTGCTGCAGAAAACAGTCTTAAGATCGGCATGATCACCTGTGAAAGCGTCACCGAGATACTTGGCATCAATACAATCCAGGATTTGGAAAAGGCTGAAGCCGTCATTTCGTTCGATGAAAAACCTTGACTTTCAATGTTTTGAAT
Organism: Desulfobacteraceae bacterium; assembly: GCA_003551985.1. Next base: position 12,357 of record PUOB01000054.1, read on the forward strand.
CTTATAAAAATAACAGAGGTGAAATAGTGGATACAGATGAAGTGATGCGCCAGTTTGACTTACTGGAAAACAAAATAGGATATTTAATTGAACAGTGCAGCACTCTTGAACAGGAAAACCTTGAACTTAAACAAAAGGTTGAAGAACTTGGGGCCTCCGTTCAAGAAAAAACCGAAGCAGAACAGCAGTACTCAAAACAGAAGGCATTGATTCGTTCAAAGATAGATCATTTACTGGAAAAGCTCAACCAGGTACCGATCGACGCACCAATCGACGCATCGGGTGACCCAACAAGTGAATAGAATTTGAAAATTCAAACGTAAGTGGCGATATAAACGTGGAAAGAATAATTACCATAGAGTTGCTGGATGAACAATTCAAATTCAAGGCGGATGAAAACAGCACCGTGAATCCCGAAGATATCGCCCATTATCTGACTGCGGAAATCAAGCAGGTTGAAAGCCGCTTCCCGGCGCATGCCCGAAAAACAAACAAGCTTGCTATTGTCGTGACGGCCGCGTTGAATATTGCCAAGCATAATGTTGAGTTGAAAAACGATCACTTGAGTTTTTTAAACACAGTGGCAGCGCGTACCGACAGGCTTGATCGCCTGATCCGGTCAGCGCCGTAATTTTAGATTCAATGCCGGTATTTGAC
>PUOB01000209.1 GCA_003551985.1 Desulfobacteraceae bacterium
AACGTGCTGAAAACCCCTGTAACGGAGCAACTGGAGATCGAATATCCCATTATCGGCGGGGCCATGATGTGGATTTCAACGGCCGAATTCGTGGCGGCCATGTCAGAGGCCGGGGGCATGGGGATCATCGCCTCGGCTAATTACAAGTCAAAGGAAGCCTTTGCCGAAGCGGTGGGCAAAATGAAATCGCTCACGGACAAACCCTTTGCCGTCAACATCAACCTGTTTCCGGCCATGACCCAGATCGACAATAACGAATACCTCGACGTGATGGCCGACTACGGCCTTAAAATCGTTGAAACATCCGGTCACCACGCCCCCGAGGCGCTGGTGGGGCGGTTCAAGGACCTGGGCATGACCTGGATCCATAAATGCGTCGGCGTACGGTATGCCCTGAAAGTCCAGGACATGGGCGCGGATATCGTTACCGTTGTCGGATACGAGAACGGCGGGGCCACCGGCCGGCTCGATATCGGCACCCTGGTCCTGGTTCCCGCGGTGGTGGACGCCGTCAATGTCCCCGTGATCGGCGGCGGCGGCGTATCCGACGGGCGCGGCCTGGCCGCCGTTCTGGCGCTGGGTGCCGGGGCCGTCATTATCGGAACGCGGCTGCTCATGACCCGTGAAGCCCCCATCCACGACACCATCAAGGCGTCCCTCGTGGGGGCGTCGGAACAGGATACCATGCTGGTCATGCGGTCCCTCAACGCCACCCACCGGGTGATGGCCAATGCCGCGGCCCGCCAGTGCCTTGACCTGGAAGCGTCAAAGGCCGATTTTGCCGAACTCTACGAGGTGATCAAGGGGGAAAATGCCAGGCGGATGTTCGACGAAGGCGATATTGACGCCGGCATCCTGGCCTGCGGCCAAGGCGTGGGCCTGGCCTGCGATATCCCGACCGTTAAAGCGCTCTTCGATCGTATGATGGGCGAGGTTCGCGAGGCGGCATCCCGTTTGGGGGGATAGGGCATCGTTTGGGTTCAGCAGGCGGGGTATCCGGCAATGGCGCAGGCCTGCCGGAAGGAAACGCTTTATTCCATGAAGGCCCTGATCTTTTGGTATACGTCAGGGTGTCCAAGCAGATCAAAATGATTGATGCCATGCATCACCCATTGACGAGAGGGCGGAAACGCCATGTTGAAAGCCGGTTTTTCATGCCGGCCGAGCGCGCTGTCCAGGGGTACGAGCCCGTCGGTGTTAAGAAAACGACCGTACGTGTAATCCTTTCTGCCGATCGTTGCAGCGATGGTATAGCATTTTACGTTTTCAGGCAGCGGGACCGGCGTGCGGCGGTCTTTTGACGGCTTGAAGCGATCGATACCCTTCCAGTCCCCGTGGATTATCGATCCATACCGCAGGTCCGTAATTCCCGCGCTCCGTATGCTTCCCAACCGCAAAAGCGCCGCGGAATAGGGGCTCAACCCCAGCGCCCATTCCAGCCGGTTTCCCATCCGTTCCAATGTCGTGCCATGATGGGGGGTTCCGAGAAAAACGATTTTTTTCAGTTTTTTCAACCAGGTATGGCCGCACGCATCGCCATAATGACACGCGCTGCGTGTAATCAGTCCACCCATGCTGTGCGATATGATGGATATCTCTTCCAGCGGCACGGGCCATGCCTTTGCCACTTGTTCGATCCGGTCCGCAAAGGCCTGGCCGTTTTCCGATACATGAAGCCCCGTGTTGTAATGCAGATAGGCTACGGAATATCCAAGGTCCCGGGCGACGGCCTTTCCATGGTCGTGCCCGTTTTTTTGCCATTGCAAATCGTTCATGCACAAACCGTGGACCATGATCAGGAGGCGGTTTGCGGCCGCACCGGTGGTTTCACCGGCAAGGGCGGCCGATTCGGGGGTCGTGGGGTTCTCGTACAGGCGAAGCTGCATGGAAATCGCCATGGGGTTGCCGGATGCCGCCATGTAATCTCCTGATACACCGTTCAGCGCAGCCACCCAGGCTTCGCGGGCCGGCAGGGAGGGGTTTCTTCCCTCCCCCATGCCTGTCATCGGCGAAAGGGCCAGGTCCACGGCAACGCCGGCAACATGGGTAATGCCACGAATGCTTCCATAGACCATGCCTGAAATGCCCCTCATCGGTTTTTCCGGCGGGTGACTCCAAATCAGGGGGAACCGCGCTATATTGTGGTGCATCAGGGCCACGGTATGGGTCAGGCCCTTTACCGAGGCAACCACCAGTTGGCTCAGTCCCCGGATGTCGGAAGGATTAAACGGAATCATCTTGTGTACGGTATTTTTCATATCAGCGGTACGATATTGGCCTCTGATCCCCTGAGCTTGGCCGATATAAGCAATGCCACGGAACGAAGGGGATTGACCGGGGACATGCGAACCGGGTGGACGCCCATGTTTTTGCACAGACCATGGACGCTCAGGGCCAAATCATTGCACCCGGGGCTCATCGTGATGTTTTTCCGGCCCAGTTTCTTTTCGAGAAAAACCCCGTAATCCTGCATCGCGCAGCTGCCGGCGATATGAACCCTTCCGCGGATGCCCTCGACGGTCGTCCGGTCGATCCCTTTGCCCATGAGTATCGTAAAGCCGCCCCTGCCGCCGTGGTCGCGGTAGAGCATTTCCACAACGCTTTCGGTATTGCGGCGGCACCCTTCTTTGCAGCAGCGCTCTTCGCCCCGGAGGAATGCCAGGTCCGGTGGGTAGTCGTCCAGGAGGTCACAGGTCAGGTGTTTCCTGCGCTGCTCAAACAGGTCTTTGTTGATGATATCGATGCAATCCATATCCCCGATGCCGATGCCGGTGTCCCGGCATAGCGCAAGGTGCTGCACGGCCGACGGGTCAAATCCCATGAGGGCGGCCGCCACCGTGTCCACG
>PUOB01000024.1 GCA_003551985.1 Desulfobacteraceae bacterium
ATAGTTACCTCAAATCGCTGTAATGTCAAGAAAAATAATTGCGGTTTTTGTCGCGCTCATTATACAAAATTGATTTTACTAACAATTCACTGAATCACGGACTTTTTTCCAGGTATATGTGGTCAAATCGGTTTTCGCGGTAGAGTTCAAGGAAAAGGCGGACGATGTCCGGATCGAACTGTCTGCCGGCCTGGGTTTCCATGAAGGCCGCCACTTCATCGCCGGGAATCTCCTTGCGGTAGGGCCGCTCCGAGACCATGGCATCGAAAACATCCGCCACGGAAAGAATTCTGGACAGCAGTGGGATTTCCTCCCCTTTCAGGCCGTCGGGATACCCGGTGCCGTCGAACCATTCGTGGTGATGGCGAATAACGCGTTTTTCCCGTTCCCACAACCCCAGTTGGTCGATAATGCCCTCCCCGATCACGGGATGGTCTTTTATCACTTCATACTCCAGGCTGGACAGTACCGACGGCTTGAGCAGAATTTCATCCCGGACGCCTATCTTTCCCACGTCGTGAAGCCTTCCGGCGAAATCAAGGGCTTCGATTTCAGCCGGGGAGCAGCCGTAGCGCCCGGCAATAATTTTGGCGATCTCGGTAACCCGCGTCGAATGAAGATTGGTATAATCGTCGCGCGCCTCAACGGTTTTGACCAGGGCCGAAAGCGTTGCCACCAGATTTTCGCATATGTTCTCATACAACGCAAGGTTCTCCACCATGTAGGAGGCCTGCTGCGCCAGAAACGACATGTAGTAAAGGTGTTTTTCCGAAAGCGGGGGGGACCCGTCACGCATGGCCGCGACCAGAACCCCGAAGTTGCCGTCCCGGATCATAAGCGGCGCGCCTGCGAAGGAAGTGACCCCGGGGTCCAGTTTTTTCGCCGTTTGATTGTCCGGCAGCAAAAGCGGGCTCTTGTCCGCGGCGATTTCCTGGACGATTTGCTGAAAATGCCGATCATCGAATCCGGACGGCGCCCCGGGCATCGGGTATTCATCCGCATCGATGGCGGCGACCCTCACGGGCGCGTCAACCGGCCCGTTGGTCAGGAAAAATGCCGTATAGTCCGCACCGGTGACCTCCCCGGCGATCCGGACCATGCTTTTGAAAAATTCGGAGCCGCTTTCAAGGGACATCAGGCCGGTCATTATCCGGTTCAGGATACGCAGCTCTTCCACTTTGGATGACAACCGGCGGTTTACCGCTTCGATCCGCTTTTTGCCCTCCAGTTCTTTGCGCAAAATGACGTTTTTGACAAACAGCTCGCGCTCCCGCAACACCCGTTTGAGGCAAAGCGACATCTGGTTGAGATTGACCGGTTTTATTAGAAAATCGACCACGCCGTTCTTGAGGGTGCGGATGGTGTTTTCCAGGGAAGGGTAGCCGGTCATAATGACGACAGGGATTGTATTGTCTTTTTTGCGGACGTATTCGGCAAATTCGAGCCCGTCCATTTCCGGCATATTGATATCCGTGAAGCAGCATACCGGATCGAATTGTTCCAGCTTTTCGATGGCCTGCCGGCCGTTTGCGGCGGTTACCACCCGGTACCCATGTTCGCTGAAGTATTCCCGGGCGATATCCAGGATGCTTTGCTCATCGTCTACGAACAGGATGGTTTCTTTTTCGGGGGATCCGGGTTCTGGCATGACACTCGCTTCGTTCCGTCGGTTTTACAAAAAGATACTGCGCGCAGGCATTACCGGAGTTCCGGTGCGGAATGCTTATCAGGGCCGCAATGGACGGCATCCTGTTATTGACTTATCTTGTTATGGCAATTAAAGTCAAGCCTTAAACGTAAAATAAAGGACGGCGGATGCCGCGCGCTGCTCATGGAAAATGGGGCGAAAGCGTTTTCGCCCAAGGTGCCGCCGGAAGAAACCGAAAAACGATAAGGAGGGCCTGTCATGCCCATGTCAGACGATTTCAAAAGCCGGTTGTTTCCCGTGCTCCCCGCAATTGCGGATTATTTCGGGACTCCGTTTCACATATACGATGAAGCCGGCATCCGGGAAACCGGGCGAAGGCTGGCGGAGAGCTTTGCATTTACCGGCGGATTCAGGGAGTTTTTTGCCGTAAAAGCGCTCCCCAACCCCCGCATTATGGCGATCATGCGGGATATGGGGTTCGGGTTCGACTGCAGCTCGATTCCCGAGCTGGTATTGAGCCGTCAGCTTGGCGCAGCGGGCGAAGAGATCATGTTTACCTCGAACAACACGACGCGGGCGGATTTCGACGCCGCGCTGGCAGACGGCGGCAGCATCCTCAACCTCGATGACATCACGCTCATCGACAAGCTGCCGCAGGTACCGGCGCTCATTTCGTTTCGCTACAATCCGGGACCGCGGCGCTCCGGCAACGAGATTATCGGAAACCCCGTGGAAGCCAAGTACGGCGTGAGCCATGACCAGATATTGGACGCCTACAGGCGGATGCGGGATTTGGGCGCCACGCGCTTCGGGCTTCATACCATGCTCGTCTCCAACGAACTCAACCACGCCTACATGGTGGAAACCGTAAAAATGCTGCTCGAAATGGTCGAGGAAATATCCGGCGCTTTGGGGATCCGCTTCGAATTCATCAACATGGGCGGCGGGCTTGGCATCCCCTACCGGCCCGGGGACGAACCGCTGGACATTGGGGCCATGGGGCGTAAAATCGAGGGTCTTTACCGGGAATATACCGAAACGCAAGGCGAGGCGCCGAGCCTGTTCATGGAAAGCGGGCGTTACATGACCGGACCGCACGGGGTGCTCGTGACCACGGCCATCAATGAAAAAAACATTTACCGGCGCTATGTGGGGGTTGACGCCTCCATGTCCGCGCTCATGCGGCCGGGAAT
>PUOB01000093.1 GCA_003551985.1 Desulfobacteraceae bacterium
AGGCATGCGCGATTTTCGAAGATCGGAAATCGCGCGTAACGCAGATATTGGCTCTCTTGTCACGCCTTGGCGTGATTACGAAGCCGTCAAATTTGATGGCTTCGTAAAAAGGCCAATATCTGCGTTATGCGCGATTTCCGAAGAAACTCACGTACACCTAAGTACGCTCAATTCTTCGAAAATCGCGCAAGCCTTGATCTTGTCCTTTTTACAAAGTCGTCTGACCTCGACTTTTTGCGAGACTCTCAGATCTGCTTTTTACCGGTCGTCGATGGGGGTGTAGGGCCGCAGGGGATAACCGCTGTAAACCTGGCGGGGCCGGGTGATCCGCTGTTCCGGGTCCCGGGTGTTTTCCCGCCACTGGGCGATCCAGCCCGGGAGGCGGCCGATGGCGAACATCACCGTGAACATGTTGGTCGGGATCCCCATGGCCTTGAGCATGATGCCGCTGTAAAAATCGACGTTGGGATAGAGGTGGTGATCGATGAACCAGGGGTCGGAAGTGGCGATATCCTCTAATTCCAGCGCAATTTCAAGGAGCGGGTCCTTGTCGTTGAGGCGCTCCAGGACCTCGTGGCAGTTTTTCTTCATTATCTTTGCCCGGGGGTCATAGGTTTTGTAGACCCGGTGGCCGAATCCCATCAGCCGGAACGGATCGTTCCGGTCCTTGGCCCGCTTGACCACATCCTTTACACTGATCCCTTTTTCGTGCATGTCGCTGAGCATCTGGATCACGGCCTGGTTGGCGCCGCCGTGGAGGTCCCCCCAAAGGGCCGAAATGCCGGCCGAGATCGATGCGTAGATGTTGGTCCGTGCACTGCCCACGCTCCGGACCACGGCGGTGGAGCAGTTCTGTTCATGGTCCGCATGGAGGATCCAGAATACATTGAGCGCCTGCACGAGTTCCTTGCGCACGTTGTAGGGTTTTACCGGCGTATTGAACATCATGTTCAGGAAGTTCGCGCAGTAGGTGTAGTCCGGCCGGGGATACTCGACCTTGTGCCCCCGGGAGATTTTATAGGATACGGCGGCCATGGTGCGGATCTTGGATATCAAGCGGAGGTAGACTTCCTCAAAATCCTTGTCCGTCGTCATAAGCTCCGGGTAAAAGCTGCGCAGGGCGTTGACCATTGCCGAAAGAATCCCCATGGGGTGGGATGCCCTCGGAAAATTCTGGTAGAAGATCTGCATGTCCTCGTGCACGAGCGAATGATCGTTGAGCTGCACGCTGGTCCGGTTGAGCTCCTGGCGCGTCGGCAGCTCGCCGTTTATGACCAGGTAGGCGGTTTCCACAAACGACGAATGCTCGGCCAGGTCTTCAATGGGGATCCCGCGATACCGGAGAATTCCTTTTTCCCCGTCCATGAATGTGATGCCGCTTTTACAACTCCCCGTGTTGCCGTATCCCGGATCATAGGTTATGAAACCGGTTTTCTGGCGCAATTGACGGATATCGACGGCCCAATCCCCATCGACCCCCTCGATGATCGGCAGTTCTATGGTCTGGCCGTTTAATTGAAGCGTTGCGAATTTGCTCATGATCAACTTTCCTTGAAATTGAATACGGTTGACGACTCTGTAAAAAGGCCAATATCTGCGTTATGCGCAATTTTCGAAGAATCTCACGTACGCGTAAGTACTATCAATTCTTCAAAAATCGCGCAAGCCTTGATCTTGAGCTTTCTTGTCACGCCCCTGGCGTGATTACAAAGTCGTCTGATCGCGACTTTTTAATAGTCCATCACTGTGGCGAATACAATATATAAATGACCGGTTTCACAGGCGGGCGATCGGTGCCGCACGTGAGCAACATCGGGCGGTTACCGGACGTAGGGCGAAAGATTTTTCGCCCCTACAGGCGGTACCGGTCGGCCGCCTGAATGAAACCGAACCTTATTTTCAGCATGGACAACCAACCGGAAAAAGGGTTATCGTTATTTTAGCAAAAACCTATCCATAAACTTTTTTATTTGTATCCGTCAAGAGGTATTAGTTTACACCGGAGAAAGGGGGAAGCGAATGGGCAAAATCAAGTTTTTCATTTGCATGATGCTGGTTCTCGCAGTGCCGTCGTCAGCCATGGGGTTTTTGCCCCTGGTGGACGTCGAGGCCGCCATCGGCGTTCACCGGCCGTCCCCGTCGGGCAGCCTTGGCGCCGGGGGCGACCCGCTTTTGGACATCGAGGATGATTTTTCACTGGGCAGCGAAACGGAATGGTTCGGCCGCCTCAAGGTCGATATGCCCTTTATTATACCCAATGGGTATTTATGGGTCAATCCCGTAACCTTCAGCAGCAGCACCACTGATTCGTTTACATTCAAAGGCAAGGAATTCGACGGTCGGGACGGACGGATTGATACAAAACTGAAGCTCGACCACTATGATTTCGCCTTGTATTATTCCATTCCTATCCTGAAGCGCGCGACCCTGGATCGGCTCAACGTGGATGCCGGCTTGAACTTCCGGTATATCGACGCCAGGGCAAGGGTTTCCCAATCGGAAAGCGACCGTTCGGCATCGGAATCCATGAGCATTGTTATCCCGCAGATTTACCTGGGGGCACAGTTTCAGCCGGTGGAGCGTATTTCCCTGGAAGCCGAAGCAAGGGCCATCACTTACATGGGAGACCGTTCCTACAGCCTTGCAGGCAGGGTAAAGGCAGGGGTTTTCGGGCCGTTGTTCGTGGCAGGGGGATACCGCTATGACGATTATGACATCGACAAGGGCGGGCTGGAGCTGGATTTCAATTTTTCCGGGCCATTCATGGAAGCGGGCGTAACCTTCTAATTAGTGGCTGAACGAAAACCGTCTTTTTCACCAATTTCTGCGTCAGGCTC
>PUOB01000096.1 GCA_003551985.1 Desulfobacteraceae bacterium
GAGAGGGATACAATAGAAGCCGGCCCCGAAATCGAGAGTGAACAACCTGAACCTTATAGGAGTTGATTTTTTTCGGCAGGGCCCGATAAATGGAAGTACCGCAAAAACGATTACCGGCGGTTAGATCGAATATTTAGCGATTGGGCGAAAACGCGGGTTTTCGCCCAATCGCTACTTACAATTCAGGGGTATGCATCAGGCGCCAGGTCCGGTGCCGGCACATCCCCTGATGCTTGCGATCCGCCGGTTTTTTGTTTTGTGCCGGTATTATAATAAATCAAATTATAAAGGGTGCTGTTCATGTTTAAACGAAGACATCCGTATTTGTTTTTCATTCTTGTTTTTACGGCAATCATTTCGACATTCTCGATTGCGATCAATATTGTTACCGGGGTGATGCTCCGAAAGGATGTGGAAGCGGTTGAGGGGGTCGGCATAATAGAAGTCAGGGGGATGATTGTCGATGCAACAGGGATTACCGATCAGTTGAAGGCCTTCCGCGAGAATGACAACATAAAAGCGATCGTATTGAGAATCGAATCCCCCGGCGGGGGTGTTGGACCGTCCCAGGAGATCTACAGGGAAATCAGGAGAACCGTCGGTGTCAAGCCGGTTGTCGCGTCCATGGGAGCGATGGCCGCATCCGGCGGATACTACGTGGCAGCGGGCACCGACGGTATCATGGCCAACCCCGGCACAATCACCGGCAGCATCGGGGTGTTGATGCAATTTACCAATTTCCGGGAGATGTTTGAAAAAATTGGCATTCAATCCGATATCATAAAAAGTGCTGAGTACAAGGACATTGGTTCGCCGTTCCGGGATTTGTCGGAGGACGAGGAATCCACGCTTCAGCAATTCGTTGACTCGGTTCACCGGCAGTTTATTGTGGACGTGGCGTCCGGGCGGAATATGAGTGAGGAAGAAATCAGCGATGTGGCCGACGGGATGATTTTCAGCGGTGAATATGCAAAGGAAAAAGGCCTCGTTGACCGGCTGGGCAATTTTAACGACGCCGTTGAATGGGCCGGTGAAAAAGCCGGCCTCGAAGATGATATCGCCAGGATATACCCGCCCAAAGAAAAGTTTTCCTTTATCCGGAAAATCCTTGAAATGGCTGCAGGCGAGATGGAGGCCACGTTGAACCGGGTCCATATGGGGACGGTCAAAGGGGGGTATCTGTACAGCCCATAGATAGTGCCGAACGAAAACCGTCTTTTTCGCCAATCTCTGCGTCCGGCTCAAATTTTAATCCTCAAAATACGTCGCGTATTCCTGCGGTTAAAATTATCGCCGTCCTTGACCTTGACGAAAAATCCTGGTTTTCGTTCGGGCACTAGATAGAAAGGCGCCATCTGCAAAAAGTTCGATCAGACGGCGTTGCCACAATCCAAAAAAGCGATTTGCCCATTTACTCAAAAATACTGACGTCGCCCAGTCCTTTTCGAATGATCTCCGGCTCCTCATCATGCAGGGAAATGACGCTCGACGGTTCCCCCGGCACGGGGCCGCCGTCTATGACCATATCGATGGTATGTTTAAAGTAATCATGGATGAGGGACGGATCATTGATATTCTCGCCTTCGGGGGTCGCCGCGGATGTCGATATGATCGGATTCCCAAGGGTTTTTACCAGCTCAAGGCATATGTTGTGATCGGGCACCCGTATTCCGGCTGTTTTGCGTTTTGTCAGCATCATTTTAGGCACCATGCGCGAACCCGGTAATATGAATGTATAGGGCCCCGGCAAGAGCCGTTTCATTGTTTTATAGGCATAGTTTGAGACCTTCGCATAATCGCTGATGTTCGTGAGATCCGAACAGATAAAGGAAAAGGGCGTTTTTTTGTCACGGTTTTTAAGCCGGTGAATCGATTCAATGGCTTTTTTGTTCATTATGTCGCAGCCGATGCCATAAATCGTATCGGTTGGATAAGCGATAATGCCGCCGGATTTGAGGATGTCGACCGCTTTGGCGATCAGGCGCTGCTGGGGGTTTTCCGGATTGATTTTAACGAGCATAATGAATATCCTTATTTAATCGTAATTCCAAGGCAACGGCCCTGGGACGCAACGTTGATAGTCTCGTAAAAAGTCGGCATCCGACGGCTTTGTAAAAAGGCCAAGATCAAGGCTTGCGCGATTTTTGAAGAATTGAGCGTACTTAGGTGTACGTGATATTCTTCGGAAATCGCGCGTAACGCAGATATTGGACTTTTTACGAAGTCGTCAACTATACATCCAGCAAAAAACAGGATATAACAAAGTACGGTCAGCCACTTACGTTAACAGTACAATAAACAGGAGACGCTGAGATGAAAATTATGGTTTGTTATACAGGATCCCCGTCATCACGTTCGGCATTGAAGCTTGCCATCGAGCATGCCAAGCGTTTTAATGGCACAATTGACCTTGTGGCCTCCATGGAGAAGGCCACCGCAAAGGACCAGGAAGAAGTCAATAAAATTGAAGCCGAACACCAACAGGCGGCGGAAAAGGCCAGAAAAGAAGGCGTCGAATGCAGAACTCACCTGCTGGTTCGGGGATTGACGCCTGACGAAGACCTGGTTAATTATGCTAAAGAGTTGAACGCTGATGAAATCGTTTTAGGCATCCGGAAACGGTCGCAGGTGGACAAGCTGATTTTCGGATCCACCGCCCGGTATGTCATTCTTCATGCCCATTGCCCGGTGGTTACGGTTAAGTAGTGCCTGAACGAAAACCGTCTTTTTCGCCAATCTCTGCGTCCGGCTCAAATTTTAATCCTCAAAATACATCGAGTATTCCTGCGGTTAAAATTATCGCCGTCCTTGACCTTGACGAAAA
>PUOB01000380.1 GCA_003551985.1 Desulfobacteraceae bacterium
GACCCGGAGGAAGTGGTGCTGATGACCGTCGAAAGCATCACGAGGGCACTCCAGGTAAAAGGCTGCGCCGTTTTGCTCATCAACCGGAAGACCCGTGAACTTGAACTGGCGGCTGAATATGGCCTGAGCGATGAATACGTCAACAAGGGGCCTTTGAGTGCCATGAAATCCATTGCCGAATCGCTCGAGGAAGGGCCGGTCGCCATTTACGATGTCGCCGACGATCCCCGGATCCAATACCCGGAACAAGCCCAAAAAGAAGGCATCGCCTCGATTCTCTCCGTTCCGATCGTTGCCGGCGGGCGCACCATCGGGGCCCTGCGGGTGTATACCGCCGAGCCGTGGGAATTTACCATGGAGGATGTGAATTTTGTCCAGGCAATGGGCAATATCACCGGTATGGCCATTGACATGGCAAGGCACATAAAAGGGCTGAAGCACAGCATTGAAGTGCTTAAAACCCTGAGGGATCCCAAAACCATAAAGTCCAAAAGACGAACACCCTATGAAAGCGTCCCGAAAAGTGTTCATCCCTGATTCAAACATCTCGTCAGGGGCACACCACAGTGGTTTGCCCCTGACGAATCGCGGCGCGCCGCCCTTGACCTGGCCGCCGATCCGCAAATACTCCCTTTGACCGCCCCCCTTTGACAAAAAAATATCAATCGGATACGCTATCCCCTCATTGAAAAACCATCCGGAATGATGTAAAAATGATGGACTCGTAAAAAGTCGGTTTCGGACGGCTTTCAAAAAAAAGGGAAATCTTTAATGAATCTGCGGGAAAGAACCTGCTGCGGAAACGTTCGCAAAAGCGACGTTGGGCGGGAAATACGGTTGTACGGCTGGGTGGACGCCAGAAGAGATCACGGAGAGCTGCTCTTTATTCACCTGCGGGACTGGACGGGCATTGTCCAGGTGGTGTTCCAGGAAGCCACCTCAAAAAAAATATTCGAATCCGCCCGGGAATTGCGCGAAGAGCATTGCATCACGGTTTTTGGCCGGGTGGCCCAACGTCAGGCCGGAACCGAAAACCCGTCGCTTGCGACCGGGGATATCGAAGTGACGGCATCCGCACTGACAGTGCTGAATGTTTCCCGGCAGCTGCCGTTTCAGCTTTCCGAAAAAGCCATGACCGCCGGGGCCCGGGTCAGCACGCCCGCCAACGTGGCCGAAGACCTCCGGCTCCAGTACCGGTACCTGGACCTGCGGCGCCCCTCCATGCAGGACAACCTGAAAAAACGCCACGCCATGATCAAAGTTGCCAGGGATATATTGGACGAAAACGGGTTCATCGAGGTAGAAACGCCGAACCTGACCCGTTCCACGCCGGAGGGCGCAAGGGACTACATCGTGCCGAGCCGGATCCATGAAAAGGGCTTTTACGCCCTTCCCCAGTCCCCCCAGCTGTTCAAACAGCTCCTTATGGTCAGCGGCATGGAGCGTTACTACCAGGTTGCCCGCTGTTTCAGGGATGAGGACCTGCGGCCCAACCGACAGCCGGAGTTTACACAGCTGGATATTGAAGCGGCCTTTATCGACGAAGATTTTATTTACGGCATCATGGAGGAAATTATCACCGCCATGTTCAGGGCGGCCGGCATCGACCTGCCGCGCCCCTTTCCGAAAACCACCTACGATGAGGCCATTGCAAAAACAGGCTCCGACCGGCCGGATTTTCGCTTCGGGCTTCATTTTATCCATGCAACGGATATTTTTACGGAAACGACCTATACCATATTCAAGCAGATCCTGAAACGCGGCGGCCATATCATCGGCATCAATGTCAAGGGGCAGTCGGAATCCCTCAGCAAAAACGTGCTCCAGAACGAATATGCCAAACAGATCGTGCCTGGATTCGGCGGAAAAGGCATGACCTGGATGCGCATGACCAACGGGGGCCTGGACTCGAACATCGTCCAGTTTTTCAGCAGCGATGAACAGGATGCCATCATCCGGCGATTCGGATGTGAAGACGGCGACGTGCTCATGATCATTGCCGATCCGTCATATGAGGTGACCACCGGCGTCTTGGGGCAGCTCCGGCTGCACGTGGCCAACCGCTTAGGTCTCATTCCTGAAAACACGTGGCATCCGGTATGGGTGACCGGCTTCCCCCTGTTCGACCCCCTTGCGGAAGGCGGCGTCACGTCAACCCATCACCCGTTTACAGCACCCGACCGCGTCGATTTCAACCCCGAAAACCCCCAAGACCTGCTGACATTGAAATCACGCGCCTATGACATCGTCATCAACGGCGAAGAGGTCGGCGGCGGCAGCATCCGCATCGACAATCCCACGGTGCAGAAAAAAATATTTACGGCATTGGGGCTTTCCAGCGAAGACACGGCGGAAAAATTCGGTTTTTTCCTGAAGGCGCTGGCTTTTGGCGCACCGCCCCACGGCGGCATTGCCATAGGAATCGACCGGCTGGTTTCCCTGGCCCTGGGGGCATCCTCCATACGCGATGTCATCGCCTTCCCCAAAAACAGGAGCGCTTTTTGCCCCCTGACCGAAGCCCCTTCCGAGGTCAGCCGGGCGCAGATTGAGGAACTGGGGCTTTTTAACGCCGGAGCTGCGGACCATGCGCCCAAAACCGACGAAAAAAATACCATAGACACCCTTTCCTGGGTTTCCCGCATCGGAATCGATGAAAACGAACGCAGCCGCATTGAAAAGGCGGTCAATAAAGCCCGGGACCTGGCCGAACAGGTGCTTGCCCGAAAGTGCGACGAATCGCCCGTGTATTCGACCATTTCCCTTGAAAACCGTACCCGTCCCGGCAAAACGCCCGTTTCCCACCCGGCGGCGTCAAACGGCGA
>PUOB01000250.1 GCA_003551985.1 Desulfobacteraceae bacterium
ACGGAACGGCTGGCTGAAAAGGGGTTTGCGGTCATGTGTTCGCCCGTATCGGAATGGATCCATTACCTGGAATACAATGCGGGTGTAAATAGCCACGAAAGCACTATGAGCTGGATGGAGAAGGTCAAGTTTTACCTGCGCAACAAGATGATGCACCGGTATGAAAAGAAACTGAACAGCGCTCTTTCCCGGTCCGGCCTGGTGCACACCGAAACGTCCGATATCAAAACCGTTGTTGAAAATGCAAAACCCTATATTTCCCACAAATTAAGCGGAGAGGCCATTCTGACAGTCGGCAGCGCCCTGACCGAGGTTGCCTCACAGGTAGCCGGCGTGATCATTATCGGACCGTTCGGGTGTATGCCCAACCGGGTATCCGAGTCGATCCTGTCGGAAATCATGACCCGGACAGATAAGCTTCAGTCCAAAAACGGCGACAAAAAAAGCCTTGAAAGAGTGCTTTTGGATATTGAGCGATTACCGTTTCTCGCTATTGAAACAGATGGTTCGCCTTATCCGCAGCTTATCGAAGCCAAGCTGGAAGCATTCTGCCTGCACGCCGAACGCCTGCATGAACGAATGATGGAACACCGTCAATGGTGACGACTTCGTAAAAAGTCCAATATCTGCGTTACGCGCGATTTCCGAAGAAAATCACGTACGCTAAGTACGCTCATTTCTTCGAAAATCGCGCAAGCCTTGATCTTGGCTTTTTTACGAAGTCGTCTGGCTCCGACTTTTTGCGAGACTATCAATGATAGCGTCTATGACATATTTCTTCGGGCGAATAATCATTCGCCCGAATAACGGGCCCTGGTCCGTAGGGGCGAATAATCATTCGCCCGAATAACGGCCCTGGTCCGTAGGGGCGAATAATCATTCGCCCGAAGAACGGGCCGGGATCCGTAGGGGCGAATAATCATTCGCCCGAATAACGGGCCGCGATCCGTAGGGGCGAATAATCATTCGCCCGAATAACGGGCGAAAGATTTTTCGCCCCTACGAACGGACATGCAGGCAAGCAAGTAAGGTGTACCCATGGCTAACGACATCGATCTTATCGCACGCGCATTGTCTGAAAACAAAAAAGGCGTTTTTTTCACGGGCGCCGGCATTTCCACTGAAAGCGGGATATCGGATTACCGGAGCCAGGGCGGCATATGGGAGAAATTCAGGCCGGTTTATTTTGACGACTTCATGTCGTCCAGGGATGCCCGAATCGAATACTGGCGCCGGAAAAAAGAGATGAACGAGCAGCTTTCCGTAGCCCGGCCGAACCGTGCACACCAAGCCATTGCCGCTCTGCATGACAAGGGCTTTGTCGATGCGGTCGTCACCCAGAACATTGACGGGCTGCACCAGGAAAGCGGCATGCCCGATGATGCGGTTATTGAATTACACGGAAATACGCGCCGCGTGAGATGCATGTCATGCAGCGAGCTGTCATCGCTGGAAGATTCATTCGCCCGGATAGAAGCGGGCGATCCCGCCCCGGAATGCCCGTGCGGCGGCTACCTGAAGCCGGACACCATTTCTTTCGGGCAGGCGATGCCGCAGGCGGAGATGCACCGGGCGGTTTCAATTGCGAAAAGCAGCCGTGTTTTTGTCGTTGTCGGCTCGACCCTGCTGGTCCAGCCGGCTTCCTACCTTCCCGGATACGCCCGCGAGGCAGGGGCCTTTCTGGCGATCATAAACCTATCGGAAACCCCGTATGATGATGTCTGTCAGGTACTGATCCGGGATCAGGCAGGGGCCGCGCTTCAGGCGCTCAAGGACCGTCTCGCGGCATAAACCGCAGGGATACCGGGCGTATTTTGAGGAATAAAATTTGAGCCGGACACAGAGATTGATAGTCTCGTAAAAAGCCGGGTTTCGCCTCTCGATCCACCACGGGTTTTTGTAGGGGCGAATAATCATTCGTCCGCCATCAGGGCGAATGATTATTCGCCCCTACCGTTCTTCAAAGGGTGTACAAGCCTGGATTCCGGACTTTTTACGAAGTCGTCACTATTTGTGACCCACCGGCAATACATACAACGGATGATTGTTTTCCCCGATCTTCAGGATTTCCCGCATGACCTCGTCATTGAACGCACCGATCGGAACGTGCCCAAGACCCATTGCTTCGGCCTGGAGAAGAAGGTTCTGTGCGGCATGGCCGGCTTCCATGAGCACATACTGCATGCCCCTTTTGCCGTATTTCTCCATCGTTCGTGGGAATACCGCCGTAAACACGAACAGCGCCGGCGCGTCTTTTACGGCGGACTGCCGCAGGGCTGCCTCCCATATGCTTGAATGGTGGCTTCCTTCGGATACGATTTCAAGGTCGTGGGATTCGATGCGATAATGATACAACCCCGTTGGCAGATCTTCCACGCTGCCGGCAGCCACGTAGACTTCAAGGGGGTAGAGCGCCCCGGCCGACGGGGCGGTGCGAAACCCCCTCTGGCCCGTGATGCCCTGTGCGGACCAGAGCAGTTGGGCGATGTTCTGCAGGGTGAGCGGCTTGTCTGAAAAGGATCTCGCGGAGCGTCGATTTGAAAGCGCTTTCTCAACGGAAACCGCACCGTCCTTTATGGGTTCGGGCAGTTCGACGATTCCGGAACCGGTCTTATTTGTGTTCATGGCATGCCCCCTTTCCATAAAACATATCGGACCTGTTATTACCCCGATTATCATCATGCAGACGGCGAAAGTCAATGCGCTGGTTTTCATCGGGCTCTCCTTGATTTTCGGTAATTTCATTAGAACGCATCTCAAAATTTATGATGACAGTATAACAATATTACAGATAAGGTTCAATTTCATTCGCC
>PUOB01000276.1 GCA_003551985.1 Desulfobacteraceae bacterium
ATGATGTTGATGTTCATCCTGATGAACATCAACATGCTCCTGCTTATCCTGCTCATTTTCCTGGTTTTCCGAAACGCGGTGAAGCTTTTTTATGAACGCCGGCGGCATGTTCCCGGAACCAGCCTGCGGACCAAGCTGGTGGCGGCTTTTGTATCGCTGTCCCTGCTGCCCGCCACGGTTCTTTTTCTTTTTTCACTGCATTTTATCACCACCAGCATCGAGTTCTGGTTTCATGTTCCCATTGAAAAAGCCCTACAGGATTCCGTCTCCGTGGGAAGAAACATGTACACGCACATCGAGGACAACAACCGTTTTTTCCTGGACAAGGCGGCATATCAGATCGAAAACCGGGATCTGCTGAATCCCGGCAACCAAAGGGGCTTGAGCAATTATACCCAGATCGTTCAGCGGGAATTCAACCTGGACGCCGTGGAAGTATACAATACCGATTTCAATATCGTCGCCGTTTCGATGGACCAAAACCTGTCCGAAGGCGATTTTGCGCCCCTCGGCGCAGAAGATCTTAAAAAAGGACGTAATGCCGAAGGAAGTACATGGGCGGCCTCGGAACTGCTTTCGTCGGGAGAGCTGATCCGGAACATATCGGCCATCCCTTTCGGTGCAAAGGGGGATGATATCGAGGGGTTCATTGTCATCGGCGAGCTGCTTCCCGCGGAAATGGCCGAGCACCTGAATTCCATTTCCAGGGGAATCGGTGAGTACCAGCAGATCAAAATGCTCAAGCAGCCGATTCGATACACCTACTACATATCCCTGACCATTGTGGCCCTCCTTGTGATGTTCTGCGCCATTTGGTTCGGCATGCACCTTTCAAAGTCAATCACCGTTCCCCTCATGGAGTTGGCAGAGGGCACCCGCAAGGTTGCCGAAGGAGACCTGTCCCACAAAATTAACGTGGTCGCGGATGATGAAATGAAAACCCTCGTGGATTCATTCAACAAAATGACCCGCGACCTGCGGTTCAACAGGCGTGAAATCGAGTATTCCACCCGGAAACTGTTCGAACAGAACATGGAGATCGAAGAACGCCGCCGATACATGGAAATCGTCATCAACAACGTATCCACGGGGGTCATTTCCTTCGATGCCCACGGGCTTGTCACCACGGTCAATGCCTCGGCTGAAAGAATGCTCAAAATAGACGCAAATGATGTCATCAACAAGAACGCCAATCGCCTGCTCGGCGACCAGGACCCGAAACTCGCCGAAAAGATCAGCAGCCGGATCGAAAGCCAGGAGAAAGAGCGTTTTCCCGAATCCTTCAACCTCGTTGTCGACGGCAAGCGGAAAACATTCAATGCCAACTTCAATGCCCTGGAAGATGAAAACGGCCGCCAGATCGGTACCGTAATGGTTTTCGACGATTTGACGGAGCTGGAAAAGGCGCAGCGCATGGCCGCATGGCGCGAAGTCGCCCGGCGGATCGCCCATGAAGTCAAAAATCCGCTGACCCCGATCTCCCTGTCCGCCCAGCGCCTCAAGCGCAAGTACCAGGACCATATAGACGATCCCGTGTTCTCGGAATGCACCCAGACCATCATTGACCACACAGATATGATCCGCAACCTGGTCAACGAATTTTCCTCGTTTGCACGATTCCCTGCGGCAACGCCGACTTTCTGCAGCCTCCCCGAGATTATCAACGAATCGGTGGCCCTTTACCGCGAAGGACACCAGGGGGTTGACTTCGATTTACATATATCCGAAGATCTGCCGACGTTGAACCTGGACCGGCAGCAGATCAAGCAGGTACTGATCAACCTTATCGACAATGCCCTCGCGGCCATAAAAAACAGCGGCACAATAACGATCGTTGCCGAAAAAGGCGACCCGGGTGAGACAGTAAGGATTTCGGTGGCGGATACCGGCAGCGGGATAAGCAAGGCGGACATGCCCTTTCTTTTCGAGCCGGATTATACCACCAAAAAATCCGGCATGGGCCTGGGCCTTGCCATCGCCAGCACCATCATAGCCGACCACAAGGGCCGGATCCATGCGGCGGACAATGTCCCGCAAGGGGCGAAATTCATCATTGAGCTGCCGACAACCTAGCGGCACAACCGACAACCTACAACTTATAACTTACAACTTATAACCCAAAGGCTCCCCCATGTTCCCGACGATATTGATCGTAGACGATGAAATTTCAATCCTGAAATCCTTGAGCGGCATATTGATGGACGAAGGCTTTGAAACCGTAACGGCCACCAACGGCTACGAGGCGCTCCAGCGAATAGAGGCGGAAGCGCCGGACATGGTTCTTTTAGACATATGGATGCCCGGGATGGACGGCATTGACACGTTAAAAGAGATCAAAAAACTGCACCCGTTCATCCAGGTCGTCATGATCACGGGGCACGGCACCATCGAAACCGCCGTGAGCGCAACCAAGATGGGGGCTTATGATTTCATCGAAAAGCCACTGAACGTGGACCGGGTCATTGTCGCCATCAACAACGCCCTGAACTTTCGCCGCCTGGAAGAAGAAAACCGTTACCTGCGGAAAAAAACCATTGAAAAATATGCCATTATCGGAAACAGCACAGCCTCTGCGGCGCTCAAGGACCAAATCAGCATTGCCGCCCCGACCGAGGCCTGGATTCTGATCAGCGGAGAAAACGGCACCGGCAAAGAACTCGTGGCACGGACCGTTCACCAGCTTTCCAACCGCGCTGCCCAGCCGCTGATCGATATCAATTGCGCCGCCCTTACGGATGAAGGGCTGGTAAGCGAACTGCTCGGCCATGAAAAAGGCGCTTTCCCGGGGGCCACCGTAAAAAAGCG
>PUOB01000307.1 GCA_003551985.1 Desulfobacteraceae bacterium
CCAATCCGCTGCAAGCGGGTCTGCAAAAACCACCTCGCCGTTGATTTCGCTGGCAACGGTTTCGGCGCTGCGCGTCGAAAACTGTGGCTGCACAAAAACAATTCGGATACCGGCATCACGTGCATGCTCGATTAGTTTTTGCAATTCGCGAGCCTTGGGGTCCCTGCCCATGACTTCTACCGGTACCTGGCGAAGGTTATATGCCTCTGCAAAATATCCCCATGACGGATGAAACACCATAAACTGCATATCTTTTTTTTCCGCAAATATCGACCGCAACTCTGCATCCAGCTGATACAGCTTGTCAAGGAACCGTTTATAGTTTGCTTCATATTCGCTTCTGTTAACGGGATCCGCCTCCTGAAGGGCCATCAGAATGGTGCGGGCCTGCTGTGCCACAAGGGGCGGCGACAGCCAGATGTGAGGGTCATGACCGCCGTGGTCATGATGATGCCCATCATGATCGTGGTGATGATCTGAATCGGAATGGTGGTGATCGTGGGCGGTCATTGGAATTTTCCGGATATTTTGATCTGTGTGAACAATGGTCATTTGAGGGTTGGCAGCGGAAAGCCGCCTTAACCATGCTTTTTCAAATTCCACTCCAATGGCAAAATAAAGATGGGCGTTGGTAAGCGCTGCCATTTGGCGGGGTTTCGGTTCATACGTGTGAGGGCTCGCTCCGGGTTCCACCAGTACGGAAACATTCACCAAATCCTTGCCAATCTGTTGCACAAAGTACTTTTGAGGAATAATACTGACAAACACGGAAAGGCGCTCACCGGAAAATGCACTCGGGATAAATCCGACAAATAATAATGAAAATACAATGAATTGTACAATGAGTTTATTCATTGATCATCTCCTTATTCATGATGGTATTTTAGGGAGCAATAACAGGGTTATGCAACAAAGTAATACAAGTAATATAATAGTTATGCAATAACCCGCCAAACCTTTCATTATATATTTTCAAAAATAAACATAATTTTAAAATATATCATTTTTTCCAAATATTTTTAAATGCAATTGTGTTGCAATCGCTGAATCGCTGTCAAGCGATTTGATCGTATCCGCGCAATAATATGGTTCATAAGGAAGTGCCGCCCTTAATTTTCCACTTGACATATTCTGCATGCGGTCAGTAGATTGGGGAACCATTGCACAGGTGCTCCATGCGGAGCACAATAGGGAACCCCGTGTAAATCGGGGACGGGCCCGCCGCTGTAATCGGGGACGAAAGCTGCACAATGCCACTGGCCGACAAGCCGGGAAGGCGCAGCCGGTAGGATGAACCGAAAGTCAGAAGACCTGCCTGTGCATAGGGGGTATCGACTGCGAGGACGAGGTCTTGCCCTGCTGGCGAATCTGCGGATAAAAAGGGAAATCCCGGATCGAATTCATTTCGGTCCGGGATTTTTTTGTCCCGATTCAGCCTGCCGCCATGCGCCGGGCACTTCTTCCGGCCGTCAAGGATCCATCACCGCGAAAGGAGGTTTTATGTATTTGTACTGGCGTATTCAGCAGGATTTGAACTGTCTGGGAGAGACGCTGTATTTTCACGACCCCGCTTTTATTCGCCCGCTTCGCAGGTGGGTGAAGAAGAACTATCACAGCCTCGCCATGATCGAAGGCCATCAAAACGGGAATACTATCCATCCGCCGGATATTTTTTTCCGTCAAACGCCGAATTGATCGATCTTTCTGAGTTTCCTGAAAGTCCATGTTCCCGGATGGCTTCGGCCGTTGAACGAAGCGGTTCCGCGGACGCAGAAATTGGCGAAAAAGACGATTTTCGTTCAGTCACAAAATAACCGCAAGGAGAAAAAAAGGAGACGCGCAAAATGAAAAAAATTGTATTGCTGCTGCTGTGCCTTTTCGGGTGGGGCTTTCTTCCCGCCGCAGCCGGGGCCCATGACGCCATAACCGGATTCGATCTTATTGACCGGAGGGCGGACAAGGTGGTTGCCGATGTTCATTTCGACCACTGGCATGGCGGGCTGCCCGCCATAGAAGCCGGGGAAAGCCTGTCCCTGGGCGCTGTCATTACCGGCAGGGGCGACAGGGAAATCGAACTGGACGGCAAGCGAAATGTCCTGGATGTGAAGCTCGCCGCCGATGCCGACGAGGGCATTGTGTCACTGGACAGCCATGGCGATCACGTCCACATTACCGGCAGGCAGGCGGGGGAATCCGCGGTGATCTTCCGGGTGAAAAGCGACGGCGAGGTCCGGTATGTAACGCCTGCCATGAATGTCCGGGTCGGTGAAGGGAAAGTGAAAAAGGGCATTCTGCTGGCCGCTTTCGGATCCAGCTCCCAGGAGGCGAGGCCGGCGTTCGAAAATATAGAGCGAATGACGAAGGCGGTGTATCCCGATACTCCGGTCCGGTGGGCGTACACTTCCGGCATGGTGCGCCGGGCGCTGGCCGACAAGGGCGAACACTACGACTCCGTACCCATGGCCCTTTCCCGTATGGCGGAAGATGGCTTCACCCACGTGGCGGTTCAGTCCCTGCATACCATTGCCGGGGTGGAATTTCACAGGCTCCGGTCGGTGGTCGACGCTTTCGACGGCATGGAAGACGTTTTTACGCGTGTAAGCCTGGGAAATCCGCTGCTGGGCGGGCCGGATGAAATGAAGCGCATCCGCGATATCCTTATCGCCAATTCGCCCGAAGGCAGGAAGCCGGATGAAGCCGTCATCTGGGTGGGCCATGGAACGTATCACCCATCCAATGCCTTTTATCAGGCCCTGGCCTACAAGCTCCGGCAGAAGGATGACAACGTGTATATGG
>PUOB01000085.1 GCA_003551985.1 Desulfobacteraceae bacterium
ATGTGTTAGAAGAAAATGATAGAATAAAAAGCCACAAGATAAGTAGATAAGCATCGGTATCCCGAGAGGAGGAGAATTATTGTACTGGCGTCCCCGTGAAGCACTCAGCCTGGAAAATCGGCAAAGGCGCTCATATTACGAGCTTTTGAGGGACGATCTGGACCAGTTTATCCTTGCCCATGCGTTGACCGATACATATGAGAATTTCAAGGCCAACGATACGCCTTATCCGTTTATCGAAAGAAAAGAGTTGAAGCCCAGGGCCCGCATCCCCAAGGTGGAATACGACTACCACAACGCTTTTCTCGTAGTCTTTGTAGAAGAAACGATTCCCCAGGAGCACAAAAAGTATATACGGTTTTTTGACGCGAACCGAACCACTAAAACCAACCTGCTGCGTTCACGAACGCTGTCTCTGGGCCCGGATTATGATCGAACCCAGAAATACCTCGATAACATACACTTTTACGATTTTCTAACGGATCTGCTGCCGGTTGATTACGCCCTGCTGATCCAGCGGGACAAAAGTCAGCCCAAATCCAGGCACCGTTATTATCTCTCCCACTTTCATGTCCGGATAGACTGGCCCATAACCGAAGCGGCCGAAGATCTGGCGCGTTTTCTCCGATACATATCCAAAGATGTGTATGAAAAAGGGGAGAAGTATGGCCAGGATATCCAGAAAAAATTTTTCGAATTTTACGGTTTGCCCGAGATGATCGGCGGGCGGCGAACCGCGGCGGCGGTTGCGGCCCAGTACCTTCGGCGGATGCCATTTATTTCCACGGTATATGTGTCAAGTGCGGAATCGCGCTCCCTTTACCGGTACTCGGAGCAGGGCGTTTCCAAAAGCGTATTGATGCAACTTAGTAAAAGCGAAATGGAAGACCTCAGCGAACGCCACAACCTGACCGTGAAGGATCTCAAGAATTATTTCATGCTCGACAAGATCGGCAAGGGCGGCGGCGTTTTTCTGTTCAAGGTCATATACGATCAAACATCCGCGGCAAGACGGCCCGAGGACGGCAGGTTAAGGGAACTCAAGCCCGAACTCTTCTGGCTCACCGTAAAAAATCAGTACATACTGCCGCTGCCCGGCGTTTGGGAGTATCCGCCCCTCAAGTACAACCTTATTTATTCTTAGCCAAATCATAGCAGCTTGAGCATCGCGATCTCGTCACAATCCGGAAATTTGACGCAATGGATGCAGTCGGACCAGATTTTCAGGGGCAGCTCCGCCTTGTCGATTTCAATAAACCCGAATGGTTTGAAAAAGCCGGGTTCATAGGTAAGGGTGAAAAGCTTCTTGATCTTGTATGACCGCGCCTCCTCGAATGCCGATTCGAGCAGCAGGGTCCCGATTTTTTCCCGAAGGTGTAAATGGTGTACGGCAAGCGACCGGATTTCAGCCAGGTCTTCCCAGCAGAACTGTAATGCACAGCAGCCGAGTATTTTGTTATTATCGGGCGATTGATATACCCAAAAGTCGCGCACGTGGTCATATAGCCGGCTCAGGGGCCTGGCGAGCAGCTCCCCCCTTTCCCCGTAATATTTCAGCAGCTGATGGATCGCCTTTATATCTTCTATGGTGGATTTACGAATCATAGTGTCTGTTTAGCTGTCCAGGCTTTTAAAATCAAGCATTTATTGCGGGATCTCGGTTTTTCGGAATCGGGCCGCCACCCCCTTGTTTCCCTCCACGCGATTCCCCCGTACCGGATCGATGCGGATTTCCGTAATATCGTCCGGAAAATCAAAAAACGAAGCCGGCCGCCCCTTCAATACGTCCGTCATGAAATGCTCCCATATCGGCAGCGCCGCCCGTCCCCCGGTTTCATATGGCCCCAGCGGTGAAAAGTTGTCCCGCCCGGTCCAGACACCTGCGGCAATATCCGGAGAGAAGCCGATGAACAAGGCGTCCCGGTAGGCACTGGTGGTGCCTGTCTTGCCGGCGACGGGCCGGCCGATGCCGCGGGCCGCCCGACCCGTCCCTTCATTCACGGCCGCCCTGAGGATATCCGTCATGACGGCCGCGCCGGCCCGCGACATGGCGATTTTTTTCTCAATGGTATTTTCCCATAGAATCCGGCCGTCCGCACCGGTTACGGCGGCCACGCCGTAAGGCCGCACATGAATGCCCCGGCCGGGGAAAATGGTATAGGCGGCGGTCAACTCCAGAAGCGTCACCTCGAATGCCCCGAGCGCAAGCGAGGGATAGGGGGACAAAGGGGAGTCGATGCCGCAGGCGCCTGCGAAATCAACCACCCCGGACGGCCCCACTTGCTGAAGCAGCCTCACGGACGGGATGTTTTTGGAATCCGCCAGTGATTTTCGAAGCGTGATATCCCCCTCGTAGGACCCTGAAAAATTTCTGGGCCGCCAGCCGTCGTAAGATACGGGTGCATCGAGCAGAAGCGATGCCGGGTTGAAGCCATTCTCGATGGCATGGGCATAAACGATCGGCTTGAACGCCGAACCGGGCTGGCGGTGTGCATCAACCGCGCGGTTGAACATGCTTTCACGGTAATTGCGTCCGCCTGTCATGGCAAGAATTTCACCGGTTTTGACATCGATCGCCACCACCGCCCCCTGGGGATCGGGTTCGGATACGCCGCGGGCGGCCATTCGTCTTTCTATATCGGCAAGCCCGGTTTCCAGCGCCGACTCGGCGGCCTGCTGCATGCGGTAGTCAAGGGTGGTATGAATGGTCACCCCCCCTTTGTAAAGGGCCGCTGATCCGATTGTTTTTTCCATCTCCCGTATTACGAAATCAACGAAATAGGGCGCTTTTCTC
>PUOB01000315.1 GCA_003551985.1 Desulfobacteraceae bacterium
ATTTGAAACTCGCCATAGCGGATATCGACGGATTTTACGGAACAACGACGCTGATGGGGGCCATGGAGGCGGTGGCCGCGGTTTCCCCATCACTCTATCTGTCTGCCGAATACAGTGTGCGTGTGCTTGGCCGGGCGATCGCGCGATGGGGAAATGAAACCCTCAAAAAGACGTTTCTAGACCCCCTGTTGTCCGGCGAATCCCTTGGCGCCCTGGCCCTGTGCGAGGAAACCGTGAACGTGGACAACGACCCCCTCGCAACCATCGGGGAGCGGCGGGATGGCGGGATTGTCCTCAACGGCAGAAAGCAATTTGTCGTCAATGCACCGGTTGCCTCGGTTGTCGGGGTGGTCGGCCTGCTGGATGACAAACCAGCCCTGTTTCTGGTGGAAACCGGTGCGCCCGGCATGACCATTGATGACACACCGGGCGATGCGTTGGGATACAAGGGGGTCGCCATCTCCGGGCTGCACCTGAGGAATTGTGTCGTTCAAGAGGATCGGGTCATTCAATGCGGCCCCAAAGAGAACATGACCGCCATCCTCCGTTTATATGAAAACCAGGTGCTTATGGGCGCGAGTATCGGACTTGCCAAGGCGTCTTTCGAGGCTGCCCGCGACTATGCGAAAAATCACCGAACCGGCGGGAAGCCGATTATCGCTTACCAGGAAATCGGGTTCAAGCTCTCGGAAATGCTCACCCTTTACCAGGCTTCCCAACTGCTGGCGATCCGGGCGGCGTGGACCTTTGAAAACAAGCCGAAGGAAGCCGGCGATCTGAGTCTTTGCGCAAAGGTGTTCTGCGCGGAATCTGCCTCGCAGGTGGCGGGCGAGGCGATGAAAATATTAGGGAGCAGCGCGTATTTCGGGGCTAACCCGGTTGAGCGGGCATATTGCTGCGCCCGTTATGGGGAGGTGTTCGGCACTTCGACGGAGTTGTCAAGGGTGAAAATCGGTGATGCGGCACTCGGGGTGAAGGCATAGGGGCTTATTATTATGGCTGCAAGAAACAAATCAACCGGCAAAACCAACAGCACAAAACAAAACGCGAACGAACAGGATATGTCCCGTTCCGCATTGCGCCGGCAGCGGGAGCGGGAACACCGCTACCAGTCCATTCTCAAATCTGCAGAAACCCTTTTTGCAAGTGAGGGTTACCATAAGGCGTCCATGGAAAACATTGCCGATATGTCGGAAATGTCCGTGGGCGCGCTTTATTTTTACTTCAAAAACAAAGAAGCCCTGCTGATTGAGCTTATTGATGAAATCGGACAACTGGTCAGAAAAACCCTTGGGGGGGAATTCAAGAAGCACGGCTCGACCCTGGAAGGGTTTAAACGGGCCGGCTACGCCTTTTTTGAGGATTTCTGCATCAACAACCCTGAGAAAGTGGCTATTCTGCTTCGTGAATCGGTCGGCAACGGCCCGGAAGTGGAAAAGTGCCGAAAGGAAATATCGGATAAGCTCACAGGCGACGTGAAGGATGCCCTGCTTACCGTTTGCGAAAACCAGGGCATCCGTTTCAAGAGCAAGTTTGCCGCGGAAGTCATCACGGTCAGTATTCTCGGGATCTATGAACGCGTTGCCTACCACTATATGTTCTGGCACGACATGTCCGATGACCTGAAGCCGATCGGCCGGGATGCCGTGGAGTTTATTCTGGGCGGGATCGAAAACCTTTTCACGGAAAATGGATCATGCATTTAAAAGGCGCCCTGCATGTCCACACCACATGCTCTGATGGCGAGTTGACCATTATGGAGGCTGTAAAGGTATACTCGCAGCTGGGCTTTGATTTCATTGCCCTGACCGACCATGACTACCTGATGCGGCCCAAATGCTACCGGATTATAGACCGTCTGAACACGGATCTCATTATTTTCAAGGGGGTCGAGTTGACGGTGTTTGAAAAAGGGTATGTCCATATCAACCAGATACGCGGCAACGAGGAAGTGCTGCATATTTTCAACCACCCGTCCGAACTCGACCTCCCCCTTGAAAAGGTGAAGCAGCGGATTTTCGCCGTAGCCCACCGCTATCCCCTGGATGCAGTCGAGGTGACCTCGAAAGGCTTCAGAGCCAGGGAGTATGAAACAACCGAAATACCGTTTCACAAGATAGCCACGGACGACTCCCACACCCGGATCGGGTGCGGCCGGGCATGGGTCGAGATGGATTGTGCAAGGGACAAGGACAGCATCCTCCGGGCGATTAAAAAAGGTGAATTCTGGAATTGTTACACCGAGGCCAATGGATTCGGTGTATCACCGTTCCGGTCCGCAAAACCTTGACGACTTTGTAATAAGTTCAATATCTGCGTTGAAGAATCTCATGTACGACTAAGTACTATCAATTCTTCAAAAATTGCACGCGCCTTGATCTTGAACTTTTTACAAAGCCGTCTGAAACCGGCTTTTTACGATGTCATCAAACCTACAACCTACAACTTACAACTTACAACCTACTCACCAGGAGGGAAAAAATGGCCAGAAGAGTTGGGATTTGTGCCGTTGCGCAGACGGATTGGTTGCGCGACCGCTGGTACGATCGGTTCCAGGGAATGGCACTGGAAGTCGTGGAGTCACTCCAGGCACAGACCGGGTTGAACTTTACCCGGCACGAACCGGGAGAGGGCATTGACATGTCCATCAGCGCATCAGACGATGTGTTCGATGCCAGAACCATTTCCAACAATGCCATGACGGATGTTTTAGGGGCCCATATGGGGTGCGAGGAAAAGGTCGCGCAAAACGGGATACAGGCTGTTTATTACGGTTTGGCGGCCATTGCATCG
>PUOB01000219.1 GCA_003551985.1 Desulfobacteraceae bacterium
CAACGAAATCACCTATCCCAGGGAATTCGTGGAAAAACTGGCGGCGCGGAACCTTTTCGGCGTCCGGTTTCCGGTGGAATACGGCGGGCGGAATATGAACTGGGTGGCCGAAGTGGCCGCAGCCGAGGAGATCGGGTGTCTGGGTATGGCGCTCGGGTGCGCGTTCGTCATGCCGTCCATCGTCGGGGAGGCCCTTAACCAGTTCGGGACGGAAGAGCAGAAGCAGAAATATCTGAAACCCTATTTGGAGGGAAAGCTCGTTTCAGCGGAAGCGCTCACCGAACCCCGGGGCGGGTCCGACTTTTTCGGCGCCATGACCAAAGCGGAGGACAAGGGCGATCATTTTCTGTTAAACGGCATGAAACGCTTCGTCGTGGGCGCGGAAGGCGCGGATTTTTTCCTTGTTTACTGCCGCACCAACTTCAAGCCGGATGCCCACAAGTACGAAAGGATTTCCCTGCTGATCGTTGACCGCGGCCCCGGTGTTAAAACCGAATACCTCTACGGTCTTCTGGGCTGCCGCGGCGGCGGCACCGGGCGTCTTGTTTTCCGGGATGTGAAGGTGCCGAAGGAAAATCTCGTGGGCGAACTACATGGCGGCGCCCTCTGCTTCCACCAGATGATGATCCCGGAACGCCTGACATCGGCGGCGGGATCTCTGGGCGTATGGGGGGCGCTTGACCTGGCGGCGCGCTATTCAAACCGGCGGCGGGCGTTCGGCCAGGAAATCCGCAAGTACCAGGCCATCAGTTTTAACGTGGCCGATTCGATCACCAAGCTCGATGCGGCACGGGCCATTACCTACATGGCCGCCCGGGCCGTGGATGAAAACTATCCCAACGTCCGGCGGCTGGTGAGCGAGGCCAAGAAATTCGCCACGGAATCGGCCTGGGATATCGTCAACAATGCCATGCAGGTCATGGGCGGCATCGGCTATACCGAGGTCTATCCCATCGAGCGGGCCCTGCGGGACACCCGCCTCGGCATGATCTGGACCGGTACCAGCGAGATCATGAACCTGCTGATTCAGCATGAATACTATAACCAGGTGCTGGATCCCGGATATGACCGCCGCAAAATCGACCCGGATGCCATGATGCCGGATGAATCGGAACGGTGCTTAACGGACGAGGACATGGAAAGGGTCTTCGGCGGCTGATAAGGAAACATATGAAGACCCGCTGCAAATGGTGCGGAAACGACCCGGTTTATATTTCCTACCATGACAACGAATGGGGCGTTCCGCTCCACGACGACCAAAGACTCTTTGAAATGCTCGTTTTAGAGGGGGCCCAGGCAGGGCTGAGCTGGCTGACCATCCTGAAAAAGCGTGAAAATTACCGGCGGGCGTTCGACACTTTCGATGTTGAAACGGTCGCTTCCTACTGCGCTGCCGATATGGATCGCCTGCTGGCCGACCCCGGGATCGTTAGAAACCGACGGAAAATTGCGGCGGCGATCCAAAATGCCCAAAAAACCATTGAAATAATAGAGCAATACGGCTCTTTCGACGCTTATATATGGCGCTACGTGGATGACAAGCCGATACAAAACGCATGGCCGTCGGTTGAGGCCGTGCCCTCCGAAAGCATCGCGTCGAAATCAATGAGCAGGGATTTTAGAAAAAGGGGGTTTGGCTTTACGGGCCCGGTGGTCTGTTATGCATTCATGCAGGCTGTCGGCATGGTCAACGACCACGTGGTGGATTGTTTCCGGCATGAAGCGGTTAAAAAAATGGGGTGGCAAGGACCCGCTCATTGAAAATAGTATTGACAAGGCCGTTTTATCCAAAGTAATGTTATCATAGATAAAGAAATTCAATATCAACTATAGAATCAACGCCGGATTGATTAATCTATGCAGGCTGCACGGGAGCAATTCTTCAATTACCTGGCCCAACAGAAGCTGAAGTTTACTTCACAGCGGGCGTTGATCTTTGATGTTTTCTGGAATATCAAAGATCATGTTTCTCCGGAGGAGCTGTACGGACTGGTCAAGGAAAAAGACCCGTCCGTGGGGCAGGCGACGGTCTATCGCACGCTGAAGTTGCTGTCAGACTCCATGATCGCCAGGGAAGTGGATTTTGGCGACGGCGTCAGCCGGTATGAACCCTATTTCGGCCAGGGCCATCACGACCATATTATCTGCAAAAAATGCGGCAAGAGCGTGGAAGTGGTGGATGAAAGGATCGAAGCACTTCAGGAAGAATTGGCTGCAAAGCACGGGTTTACACTCAGTGGGCACAGCATGTACCTTTATGGGGAATGCGGGGAGTGCAGTAAAAAATAAATTAACAAAGACGGGTCAACAAGGGTTGACTTTTTTTATAAAAATGTTATTGATATTGAATATCATTATTTAAATCAAAAGGAGCGCGAACGTGAAATGGATTCCGCCGGCAATCGGCGCCTGGGAAAAGATCAGCAGTTCTTCAAAGGTCCTGACCAGGCTCTACGCCAGGCCATACCGCCGGGTTATTGAAAATGAAATCCGCCTGGGAAGGCTTGGCCGGGACGATATTATCCTGAACATCGGCTGCGGGGCCGTCCCCTTCACAGCGCTTTACCTGACGAGTATCACAGGGGCCGGAATCTACGCCATGGACATGGATCCCCGCGCCGTTGACCTCGCTGAAAAATGCGTGGCAAAAGCCGGACTGTCCAACAAGATCACCGTACTGCAGGGCGATGGGGCGGAAATGTTTGGCCGTCCGTTTACGGCGTCAATCGTGGCCCTCCAGGCCGCTCCGAAGAATGCCATACTGAATGTGCTTCAAAAAGCG
>PUOB01000178.1 GCA_003551985.1 Desulfobacteraceae bacterium
ACTCGAAAGCCAGACGCTCCGACGAGTGGGAGCACGAAATAACGGGCGCGCTCGTGGCCAAAATTCAGCACCCCGAATATGAGCTCTATCACGAAGGTCAAAACGTCAACATCCACTCCCAGCTGGGGCTCGGGTGCACGGACTGCCACATGCCGCAAAAAGAGGACGAGCACGGCGAAACCTACAGCTCGCATACGTGGACAAGCCCGCTGACCCACGTGGAGGAGTCCTGCATCCAGTGCCACGGCAACTGGGGCGAAGCGGAAACCATCGCCAAAGCCGAGTCGGTCCAGGGCAAGGTGTACGAAAAGCAAAACCGCATCGGCGATGAGCTCGCGCGTTTTATTACCAACTTTGGCGAGCGGATAAACAACGGCGACCTTTCCGATGACGAGATCGAAAAGGCCCGGGAGATTCAGCGGGAAGCCCAGTTCTACTGGGATTTTATCTGGGTCGAAAACTCAAACGGCTTTCACAACTGGCAGGAAGCCCACAGGGTTTTGGACAATGCGGAGGCATTGATCAACCAAGGCATGGCAATGGTGGATTAAAACGACGATCTTGAAATTTTTACAAAGTCTCCTGATCCCGGCTTCTTATGGGTGTGTCCACTAAAAAGGTTCGTATTAAAACAGTTCGTATTTCACCAGCCGGCCGTCAAGGCCGCCGGATTTGAGCGGTTTTTTCCAGGCGGACTTCAGCCCGATGCTGCGGATGTGCACGGGGTCGCCAAAATAAATGTATGCGGTCGACCCCGTGCACTTCTGTTTTAAAAAGTCGCCCAGCGCCTTGTAGAAATCCGGCATGTCAACGCCCTTGCCCATACGGATGCCGTACGGGGGGTTGGTGACGATAACGGCGTTTTTCAAGCCGGGAAGGTCCCGGAAGTCCGAGTGCTCAATTTCCACCCGGCCGCCGTAATGCATCCCCATGAGATTCGTCCGGGCGGCATTGACCGCCTGCGCGGCCATATCGCTGCCGCTGATAAGGCCCGGCGGCAGCTCGCGGATTTTCCCGTCCGCCTCTTCCTTCACCTGCCGCCATACCCGCACATCGAAATCAGGCAGGAATTCAAACCCGAAGCGTCTCCTGAAAATACCGGCGGGAATGCGGCAGTAATGCATAAGCGCTTCGCAAAGCAGGGTTCCCGAACCGCAAAAGGGATCATGGAGGGGAACCTTTCCATTCCAGCCGGTCATCCGGATAATGCCTGCGGCAGCGGTTTCCTGGATCGGGGCGGAAACGGAGACTTCGCGGTACCCCCGCCGGTGAAGGGCGCCGCCGGAGACGTCCATGCTGAGGGTGGCCACATTTTTGCCGATATGCAGATTAATCTCGACATCCGGGTCCTGGGTGGAGACTTTCGGGCGCTTGCCCATGTTCTCCAGGAAATAGTCGGCAATCCCGTCCTTGATGCGAAGTGCGGCAAATTTTGAGTGCCTGATCCGGCTGTCTACAACATTGGCAAACACCGCAAAGGTGTTATCCGGCTCGAAGAAGTCGTTCCATTCGAAGCGCCTGGCATGGGTGTAGAGGGTGTCCGTGTTGTAGGCGTCAAACACCTCGAGCGGCGCAAGGACCCGTGAAATCAGCCGGGAGGTGTAGTTGATCCGGTAGAGGCGGTCTTTCGGGACGGTAAAATACACCCCCCTGAAGGACGGGGAGATATCGGCCGCCCCCAGTGCCTTGAGTTCGCCTAAGGCGGCATCCTTCAAGCTGTCCGAGACCTGGGCGAAAAACCGGTATTTTTTCTGGTACAGATATTTTGCGGGCGGGGAATGTTTCGCCCGGTCCGCTTTTTTTCGCAAAATGGCCATGGCAATATTCAAATCCTGTTAAAACAATCGCTGGTGGATCGGGGATTACGGTAATTCGAATTATAAATTCAAAAGCCGATTACGACAACGATTACGATTACGACAACGACAACGATAATGGCAACGGCAGCGATAGAAGCGGCCAAATAAGTAATTGGGGTTACCGTCAAAACATATAGCGGATGCCGGTGCCGATAAAGTTTGAACCGCCCCTTACCCCCCCAAACAGGCCGCCCGCTCCAGACCGGTGATGAACGCGGACAAACTTGCTCCATTGCGGCAGTCCGGGGATCACGAACTCCACCTCCGCCATCAGGTAGTTGAGCAGGCGCGTGGATTCTGCTTCCTCCGGATCCCTTCGGGGTTCCAGGTAGGGCCTCCGGAAAGCGTAGGAAAGGCCTTCCCCGAACGCGATACGCGTGTCGACCCAATGGTCCCATGGAAAATCCATCCACCGGGCCGCGATCAGGCCGTTTACCTCCGCATGATGCTGCATGCCCGTGTGGAGCACCCCCTGCCCTTCAAGTTCGAAGCGAAATCCTTTCCATCGGTGGAAAATATCCCCGCCTGCCAGCGCGATCAGGTAGGAGCGCTCGAATTCCGGGGAGAAGCGGGTCAAAATATCCATGAACCGGTCCGGGGAGTGTTTCGCCCAATAAACCGAAATGTAATACGCTTCGGCCGCCGTGCCGTACCGGGGCGAGACGGCAAGAAAAAAACAGGCAAGCAGCATCACAGTTACGCAACGGAGTCGTAATAAGCGCGTAAAACGCATGATTTTAAAACCAGCCGACATCACCGGCGCAATCATTACACTTCATTGTCCAAAGCGGACCTGACCTTTCGCGCCATTTCCTGCAGATGGTAGGGTTTGCCGATAAAAGCGGCGGCACCGGCGGAAAGCGCCTGCTTGGCGTGAAAATCGGTGGAATAGCCGCTTGCAATGAGGATTTTTGATTCCGGAT
>PUOB01000130.1 GCA_003551985.1 Desulfobacteraceae bacterium
CGGGGCTTCCCGAAGCCGTGGGGGCGGCGCGCGAAATGGGGTATGGATCGATTACCATCGATACCAACGGGTATTTGTTCAACGATATTCTGGACAAGACAACCCCCGCGGCGGTCGATTATTTCAGCTTTAGCCTGGACGGGGCCACGCCGGAGACAAACGATCGTCTCCGGGGGGCGGGGAGTTACGCACGGTGTCTCGAAGGCATCCGGGCGGCGGTTGAAAAGGGGTTTGCCGCAAGCCTCATTTACACGGTGAGCAGCGAAAATGCCCGTGAACTGCCCCTGATGGTGCCGCTTTTAAAAGAGTTGGGGGTCTCCCGGTTTTTCATCCA
The DNA here is from genome assembly GCA_003551985.1 of Desulfobacteraceae bacterium. Next base: position 335 of record PUOB01000130.1, read on the forward strand.
GGTTATCGGCATCCGGGGCCGTTCGGCACAGTTGGAAGGGCTCTCTTCGGAGGGTCCGCTCCAGTTGACCCGGGCGCAGTGGGAGGATACCGTGCCGCCCGTGGCAAGGGCTGCGGCCGACGCGGGGATCACGGCGACGTACCCGAAGGTGTTTCTGTCGCCCGGGGAGCCGTTCGAGTGCGCCGGGAACGTGGCGGAAAACTACTTCATCTTTCCCAACGGCCGGGTCTACCGGTGCCCGTTGTGCGAGGACTACCCCCTGCACGCCCTGGCCATTGACGATATGGGCCGCCTGGTGCCGACCGGCAAAATCAACGAGGCCGACCTGTTCTCCCTCGATATCCCGGAGGGCTGCGTGATCAACAAACTGGTCCAGGGCGGCAATATCGACTACGACGAAAACGGCCGCCCCCGCTGCCGCATCGCCTGCTGCCTGCTCAAGGAGGAGGTTTCCCCGGTATGACAACGCCCCGGCTTTGCAGTATGGTGTCCATTTTGCATCAAAAGCTTTCGGAAAAGGGCGTGGCCCATGCCCTGATTGGTGCCATGGCATTGGCTTTATACGGAATACCGCGTTATACAGTCGATATCGATCTGTTGTCCGATGAGTGTAAGCGGGGGGAAATAGTGCATTTGATGGGGACGCTTGGCTTTGATTGTTTCCAGGATACGGGCGCTTTTGCCCAGTTTGATTCGGCTTTCGGCGTGTATGGAAAGGTTGATTTCATGTTCGTCCATACCGACGAGGGGCGCGCTATCCTTGATCGGGCAGCTTTTGTCAGGGATGAGGTTCTGGGCGAAATACCCGTGGTTCAGCCGACCGATTATGCCATTCTCAAGTTGATGGCCATTGCCAACAATCCGGATCGGAAAAATCGTGACACGGCCGACCTGGAAACGTTGTTCAATGCCTTTGCAGCCGGTTTTATGGATTTGGGTTTCAAGCCGATCGATGTTGCACAGCTAAGGATATTTGCCGATCGGTTCGGTGTTTCAGATCGACTGGAAGCGCTGCTGCCGCTGCTCGATTTCAGGTGAAACCGTTGAAATCTTTTTTTTCGGGGACAACGGAATGGGCCGAAAGTACGATAAAAAACAAAAAGATGCCGAGCGATTGGCGATCGTGGAGATGATCGAGGCGTCCATGGAGGAGGCCCGGAAAAAGGGCGAGCATCCATTGACGCCGGGATGCAGCTGCATCGTCTGTGTTATCAAGCGAAAACGCATCCTGGAAGGGCCGCCGAAGCCATGGCGTTACCGGTTGTGAGAAGCGTTGCGCGGCCCCGGTTCCTGAAACGGGCGGGCGAAAGATTTTTCGCCCCTACGGGTGGCGGTATCGCGGGTTTGTAGGGGCGAATAATCATTCGCCCGCATAAGGCGACCGACATCGTGGTTTTGTAGGGGCGAATAATCATTCGCCCGCATAGTCAATCGAAGGACTGTTCGTCCCCGCATATCGGGTCCTTCGGCATCATGGTTTTGTAGGGGCGAATAATCATTCGCCCGCATAAGGCTGCCTATTGGCAGGCCGTCAAACATTGATAGTCTCGTAAAAGTCGGTTTCAGACGGCTTTGAAAAAAGGCCAAGATCAAGGCTTGCGCGATTTTTGAAGAATTGAGCGTACTTAAGTGTACGTGATATTCTTCGGAAATCGCGCATAACGCAGATATTGGCCTTTTTACGAAGCCGTCAAACATTGAACCGGAAGTTGATGATATCGCCGTCCTTCACGGTGTAGGTTTTCCCCTCCAGCCGATAGGTGCCGGCCTTTCGGGCAGCGGCGGTGGATCCGGCGGCGATAAGGTCGTCGTAGGCGATGATTTCCGCGCGGATGAAACCTTTCTGGATGTCGGTATGGATTTTTCCGGCGGCCTCCAGGGCGCTGGCTCCCTTTTCAATGGTCCAGGCGCGCACCTCGTCCTCCCCCACGGTGAAAAAGGAAATCAGGCCCATGGTTTCATAGGATTTTTGGATGACGCGGTCGGTGGCAGGGGCACCGATATTGAATTCCGCAAGGAGTTCCGCCGCCTCCTCCGGCGGCATCTGCGCCAGTTCGTGCTCCAGTTTGCCCCGGATGATCATGGCAGTCTCCCCGGCAAGAGCCTCTGTTTCGGCCATGTCAGGTTCGGTCAAGTCAGGGGGGAGGGAGTCGTCCTCGTCGGCGTTGTTGAACAACACCAGCACGGGCTTGGCCGAAAGCAGCGCATAGCCTTTCAGTTGTTTTGAACGGGCCAGTTCGGGGACGCGGCGAAGAGGGATTTCGTCGTCGAGGGTGGTTTTGCTTTGAACCAAAAGGTCGTGCTCCTCGCGGTCTATGGCCTTCCCCCGTTTGGCGTCGGCCTCGAGGCGTTCAAGGCGTTTTTCCACCGTTGCAAGGTCCGTTAAAATCAATTCCTGGTCGATACCCCTGAAATCACCCGCCGGATCCGGCGCATCAAAGCCCA
>PUOB01000220.1 GCA_003551985.1 Desulfobacteraceae bacterium
AATGCGACTTCGGTGGTGCCCACGCGGGATGCCGGCATGGCCTCCGCCCCGCGCTCCATGTGCAGGTAGTTTCGTTCAAGCACGACAATGGCGTCATCCACCACGATGCCGATGACCAGGATAAAGCCCAAAAGGGTCAATACGTTAATGGAAAAGCCAAGCACGTAGATGGCGGCCAAACCGCCGACGAGGGACGTGGGGATGGCAAGGCCCACCACGATGGTTGCCCGCCAGTTCCTCAGGAATGCGAGCACCACGATGAGGACCAGGGACGCGGCGATCATGACGGTGGTCAAAAGATCACGGATGTTTTCCTCTATAAATTCGGAGGCATCCATTGCAATGGTATATTCCAGGCCCGGTGGAAAATGCAGGGCGCGTTCCTCAACCGAGGACCGGACGCGGTCGGCAAGTGCCACCGTGTTGGCGCCGGTTTGTTTAACCACCCCCACCCCAACGGTCGGTTCTCCGTCAAAACGGGCCAGCATCCGTTCATTTCTAACGCCGTCCACGGCCTCGCCGACATCGGAGAGTCGAATCGGCGACCCGTCCCTGTGTGCGATGACCAGGTCGTTGAACGGGGCGGCATCTGAAAATTGCCCCTTGGTACGGATCAAAAATTCCCGGGTGTGGCCCTCGATGCGGCCGGAAGGGATGTCGATATTTTCCTGCTGGATCCTGCCGACGACCTCCTGGACGGTCAGGTGGTGGGCGGCAAGCTTCATCGTGTCGAGCCGGATGCGCACGGCGTAGTTCCCGCTGCCGCCGACCATGATCTGGCCGACGCCGCGAAGCGATTCAAGCTGCGGCCTGAGGACGTTATCCGCGTATTCGCTCATGCGCGTGTTGTCCCATCGCTCGTCGCCCGTAAGGGTGATCCACATGATGGGCTGGGCGTCCAGGTCAAGCTTTCGTACGATGGGGGATTCGGCGTCTTCCGGCAGCTGACGCCTCGCCCTTTCCACCGCATCGCGCACATCCTGGGCGGCAATGTCCTGGTCGCGCCACAATTCGAACTCGGCAATGATTTGGCCGGACTGCTCCCTGGCGGTGGAAAAAAGGTTTCGAAGGCCCTCGATGGCGTTGATTTCAGATTCAAGGGGCTCGATGATTTCCTGTTCGATAATTTCCGGGGCGGCGCCGGCAAGGATCACGTTAACGCTGACCACCGGGAATTCGATATCCGGGTATTCCTGGACGGGCATCTGGTAATACCCGTATATGCCGAAGATGGCAAGGACAAAGAATATGACGAGGGTGAAAACAGGGCGGCGGATGCAGAAATTCCAAATCACGGGATCAACCTCCCTTCATTATTTCGGGTTGCGCATAAGCCTTGCCGCTGTTCACTGCGGTTCGATGACCGGTGCCTTTTTCTTCGGACCAGTCGTCATCCCATGTGTCTGAAATGACCACGGCGGAGCCCTCATCCAATTGCATATGCCCGTAAACGACGATTTTTTCGCCCACTGACAGACCGTCCACGATTTCAACGCGCCCGGATTGGCGTATGCCGGTTTGAATATGTCGTATTTCAGCGGTGCCATTGTTTTCATTGTTCTCGCTGTCATTGACGACGTAGACGATATAGCCTTCCCGGGTTGGGACGAGGGCTTGTTCCGGGATAACCGGTTTGTCCTCTCTTAGCGCCAGAACAAGCTCCGCGTGTGCGAAAGATCCCGGCATGAGTATGTTTTCGGGGTTTTCGATGTTGGTCCTGACCCTGAATTTCCGGGTCCTTTCATCCGCAACGGGGCTGATGAAATCCACCTTGCTCTGGAACCGCCGGTCCGGATGCGCCGCCACCGAGGCATAGACATCCTGCCCGCGCTCGACCCGGCCCGCGTACTTCTCGGGAATAAAAAAGGACATCTGGATAGGGTCGATCTCGTAGATCACGACAAGCGTCTCTCCAACAGTGACAAAGGTGCCGGGGTCGACGAGCTGGCGGGAGATATATCCGTCAAACGGTGCGCGGATGACGGTATCCCGGAGTTCCCGCGCGGCAAGTTCAAGCTGTGCCTCAAGTCGTTCAACCTCCGACGAAACCGCCTGCAGTTCCGTTCTTGCGTTATCGTATTGATCCTCCGAAACCAGGTCCCGGTCGCGAAGGGAGGAGACGCGGTCATAGTTGCGCCGCAGGTTTTCAAGGCGTATGCGGGTGGATTCCAGGGCGGCCTTTTGGGCGTCATGGCGCCTCGCGATCTTTTCGTCATCGATTTTAAAAAGGACCTGGTTTTTTTCGACAAACCCGCCTTCCTCGAAGTTGATCGAGGTCAGGCGGCCGTTGACCTCCGGTTTAATCCGTACCGTCTGGAGGGGGTCCAGGGTCCCCACGCCCCTTACGGTATCCTCGAGGGTCACGGCAACAACAGGGGCTACATCGACCGTTATCGCCCGTTCCGGCCGGGGTTCATCGTTTTCTTCGGGATCATCCCGCATGACGAGGGCCGCTATAACAAGGATCAAAAGGATCGCTATAAACGGGGTGACGAGCCTTCCGAGGATGCTTTTTTCCCTTTTACCCGGCTGCTGGTTGGTGCTGGTGTTTTCTGGGGGCATCGATTTTTCTCCCAAATTGATGGCGTCGTAAAAAGTCCCATCTACATCGGCGCTGCGAGAATCTTCAGGAATTGAGTCACGCCTTTGGTGTGATGAAATTTCTCGAGCGGCTGAAGATTTTATATTTGAATCTGTCTATTAATAAAAAAAAGAGCCGTATGTCAAGAACAGTTGAAGATATAGTTAACAGTGGTCGCGGCGGCAAACGAAATCAC
>PUOB01000405.1 GCA_003551985.1 Desulfobacteraceae bacterium
AGGGAAATTGATATTTCACCGGACGAGGCCACGATTATATGCCTCGGCATCTTCGAGGATACGGGGTCATTCACCTATCCGTCAACAACGACTGCGGATTTCACGGCCGCCGCTTTCCTCCGCGAAAAGGGGGCGAATCTCACCACCATCTCCGATTTGATATCCAAGGAAATGGATCCCCAGCAGATAGCGCTTTTGAACGACCTTTTGCGCAATGCGGACCACTACAACATAAACGGCTTCGACGTGGTATTGAGCGTGGTTTCATGCGACGATTACGTGCCCGACATGGCCTTTCTGGCACAAAAAATGCTTCGTATTGAAAACCTCAATGCGCTTTTTGCCATTGTCATGATGAAAAACAAGATTTATATCGCCGCGCGCAGCCGTACACCGGAAATCAACGTGGGTGCCGCAGTCCGTGAACTGGGGGGCGGCGGGCACAGCTTCGCCGCCGCCGCGACCATCCGGGACATGACCCTTACCCAGACGGAACACCGGTTGATCCAAATCCTTGAAAATCAGTTGAAATCTGTTTTAACGGCAAAGGACCTCATGTCCTCCCCGCCGATAATGGCGGAGCCGGACATTACCTGCAAAAAAGCCAGGCAGACGCTGACCCGGTACAACGTCAACGCCCTGCTGGTCGTGAAACAGGACGACCATAACCTTGTTAAACATCAACTGCTTGGGTTCATTTCCAGACAGGTCATTGAAAAAGCCCTCTACCATGACCTTGACGACGTCCCCATATCCGAATACATGACCTCGGAATTCGCGTCCGTGGCGCCGGATGCCGGAATCGGCGAAATACAGGATAAAATCATCGGCAACCAGCAGCGCATCCTGCCGGTGGCAAAGGACGGTTTTATTACCGGTGTCATCACGCGCACCGACCTTCTGAATTCGCTTATCCGGGATGCCAGGGATAAGCGGCCGCAAAAGGAACAGTCCCTTTTGACCACGGATCACCCGCGGACCCGGAAGGTTTTGGGCTTCATGAAGGAACGGCTTCCGGACGCCATCCTGGAAATGCTCCGGGATATCGGCATCGTCGCCGAAGAGATGGGATTTACCGCTTTCGTGGTGGGCGGTTTCGTGCGCGACCTCTTCCTGTACAGGCAAAACGAGGATATCGACATCGTCATCGAGGGAAACGGAATCGCCTTTGCCGGGGCCTTTGCCGGAAAAAAAGGGGCGCGGATCAATGCCTACGCAAAATTCGGCACCGCGGTGATTATTTTCCCGGACGGCTTTAAAATAGACGTGGCCTCCGCACGCATGGAATACTACAAGTCTCCGGCGGCGCTTCCCACGGTCGAAATGAGCTCCATCAAACTCGACCTTTTCAGGCGGGACTTCACCATAAACACCCTGGCCATATGCCTCAATGCCAGCCGGTTCGGCCAGCTCAACGATTATTTCGGCGGCCGCCGGGATCTCAAAGAAGGGGTCGTCCGCATCCTGCACAACCTGAGTTTCGTGGAGGACCCCACCCGGGCTTTCCGCGCGGTCCGGTTCGAGCAGCGCTTTGGGTTCACCATCGGCAAGCTCACGGCAAGACTGATCGAAAATGCCGTCCGGATGGATTTTTTCAAACAGCTCTCCGGAAGGCGGATTTTTTCCGAATTGACGCATATCCTCAAGGAAGACAACCCGATTTCAGCCCTTTCAAGGCTCCAGGAATTCAACCTGCTGAAAGTCGTTGATCCCTCGATCACCCTTGACAAAAAGCGCAAGGATTGGTTGATTGCCGCAAGAAATGTCTTATCTTGGTACGATCTTCTCTATATCGAGACGGACTACATGAAATGGAGCGTTTACTTTCTGATACTGATACGGCACACGGACCGGGATGCCGTGGAGAAAATATGCAGCCGCTTTGAAATCGCCCCCCGCTACCGGAAAATCTTTATCACGGAAAGATTCCGGGCGGAGGACACGCTGCATTATATGGAGCGGCACCTCCCCATGAAAAACAGTGACATATACCGTCATCTCAAAGATTTTCGCACCGAGGTCCTGTTGTACATGATGGCCGTGGCCCGCCATGAAAAAACAAAAAAGGCCATTTCGCATTTTGTTACGGACTTGCAATACGTTCAGGTATCGGTTACAGGAAAGGACATCAAGCAACTGGGCATAGAACCCTCACCGCTGTACGGTGAAATATTCAGAGCCCTGCTGGCCGAAAAAATGGACGGCCGCCTACACACCCATGACGATGAAATCGAGTTTATAAAGACCTATGCCAATCGATAGCCTATTAATGATTATTGCCCTGCTGTTCGCCGTAACATTCCACGAAGTGGCCCACGGGTATGCCGCACTCCGCTTCGGGGACCCCACCGCAAAGCTTGCGGGCCGGCTTTCCCTGAACCCCGTCCGGCACCTGGATCCCTTCGGGTCCGTACTCCTGCCGGGCTTGCTGATTGTCACCGGCTCCCCCATATTGTTCGGCTACGCCAAACCGGTGCCGGTCAACCTCCACAACCTGCACAACCGCGAGCTTGGCACCTTTGTGGTTTCCATTGCCGGGGTGGCCGTAAACCTGGCGCTTGCGATTGCCGCCGGCATCGTTTTCCAGGGCATTACATTGCTCTTCCCGCAGATGGTCCAGGGAGACGCAATGGCCCTCCTTGCACAGGCCCTTTTCTACTTCACCCTTATCAACGTGGTCCTGGCGATTTTCAACCTCATCCCCATCCCGCCGTTGGACGGGAGCAAAGTGCTGGCCGTGCTTCTGCCCCCCCAGGCCAGGGAGGCATATGAACG
>PUOB01000324.1 GCA_003551985.1 Desulfobacteraceae bacterium
CAGCCGGTATGGTTTTCCGCCGGCATGCTGGGCATGTTCAGCCCGGCCATTGTCCCGGCCCGCAAATACTGCGACCCCCAGTGCCGGGTGTGCGGCAACGTATGCCCCACCGGCGCCATCCTCCGGATGCCCCCAAAACAGAGAATATGGGCGAAAACAGGCACAGCGGTCATATACCGCCGGAAATGCATTGCCTGGGAAGACGGAAAAAGCTGCATGGTGTGCGACGAGGTGTGCCCTTACAACGCCGTGGAATTCGAAGAAAAGGAGGACCTGCCCTACCCGGTGCCGCACGTGATCGCCGACAAATGCGGCGGCTGCGGGTATTGCGAGCATTACTGCCCGGTTGAAAACGACGCGGCCATCGTCGTAACCCCCATGAACGCGTTGCGGCTGAGGCAGCCTTTTTATAAGGAAGAAGGCCGGTTGCGGGGGTTTGATCTCAGCTTGCGCGATGATCCCGGCGAATTCGATCCGGCGGACCTGACCTATCCGGGAACCGGCGTGGAAGGATACCCCCCGCCCGCAAGAGAAAGCGATGACGGTTTGGCACCGGGCTTTGACGAGGGGGGCGGCGGCCGGTAAGAAGCCGGCCGCCGCCTGGAAGTTTATTCACGGACGACGTTTTTTATTGCGTCAGGTTGTTTGCCACATGCCATTGGGCGGTGCTGTGAAAAAGCATGGTCAGGTGCATGTTGTACCAGCCGCCGATATTGTTCCAGCCGCTGACCTGGGAACGCCACCAGGGAACGAGTTCGTCGGGATACGTGTAAATGGATGTATAGCTCACGTTTCCGGGGGTCGTATTGCTGTTCAGATTATTCAGGAAGCTGCTGCCGGGCTGCATCTGCCGTCCGCCTTCTCCCGGGGCCAGGTACGCCAGCGGTGTGCCATGATGCGGGGAGCCCAGGGTCACCAGGGCGCCGACATGGTTAGTACCGCCCAAATCCTTGATATAATAGCGCGAACTTAATCCACCCATGCTGTGCGCGACAATATCCACCTGGTTGCTCCCCGTCTGGGACCGAACCCAATTGACATAGTTCCTCAACTCGTGGGCGTTGTTGATATTGCATCCGATAACGTTGGTGTACTGGATGGCGTAGAGTTCGTGGCGGGGCCATCCCTGGCCGACCAGGTAGTCCTTCATGGGACCGAAATTGGTTTTGCCGAACGACCCGGATTTAAAATCAAAATAACCGTGCACAAAAATTACGGGGTTTTTGGCCGACCCGGAATTGTCGCCGGACGCTTCGACGCTGGCGATTCCCGCAAAGACAAAAATCATCGTTAAGACTAAAAACACCGCACTTAATCGCTTCCAAAACGTTTTCATTGTTAACTCCTTTTGTTTAAGTGAAAGCTGTTCACCCAAATAAAACAATTTTTCTATTCTACCTTTACCTTTTCGTAAATATTAGCCATAATTCCATTGACACTGCAATCGGGGAAACCCTGGTTTTCATGTTCGAAAACCCTGGTTTTCAAGTAATGCGGCTTTGCTGCACAGACAGCCGTGCCGACGGGGTCCCACCCGCAGAAGGGCGCGCAATGACAACCCCATGGGATTTGAAATGATTTCTGTTCCCGGCTATGAAATCCTGGGGCAAACCCGGTCCGGCCCGGGCTTCAATCGGTTTTCAGGAAAACATATCGCCAGCTCCCGGTCTGTTTCATTCCGTTTTTTTCCGGCCGGCCGGGCAATCCTTGTTGAGACTGAAACCATTGCCGATGCGTATGCCCCCCTGATCAATGCCCGCTCCGCCCATGTCATCGACGTCCATGGCGTGGAAAAAGTCACCGAAGGGCCGGAAACTGGTATTCTGCTGATAACGGCACCGTCGACGGGCGCCCCCCTTTCCGAATACAGCCGGCAAAACACGCCGGATCTGCCCGGCGCCCTGGATATCGCCGTGCAGCTGACCACGGCCGTTAATGATATGCACCGGGCCGGGTTTATTCATAAAGGCCTGACGCCTGCTGTCATTGAAATCGACCCGGCCGCGAAAACGCTTCTCGTCGCCGGCTTTGCCCCCCCGGAATTGATGGGGCCGCCATCCTGCCTGTACAATGATTCGGAAATGACTGCTCCGGGCGTGTCCGAATCAAACCTGCCATACATATCACCCGAGCAGACCGGGCGCATGGACTGCCGGGTCGATTTTCGCACCGACTTCTACGCCGTGGGGATCATTCTCTATGAGCTGTTCACCGGTGCGCCCCCTTTCAACAGCGGCGGGCCTGAAAAGATTATCCATGCGCATATCGCCCATACACCCCCGCCACCGGTTCAAATTCGACCGGATATCCCGGAAGCGCTTTCCGATATTATCATGAAACTGCTGGCAAAGGATCCGGCGCAGCGCTATCAAAGCGCGTATGCCCTTCGCGCGGACCTGAAATCAATGATTGAAGCCCTTGCCGGACACGGCTGCATCACACCTTCATTTAATGGGGACGAAAAGGATGCACCGGAAATTTTGATGCTGTCCGACGCCCTTTTGGGCCGGGATACGGCCATAGGCCGCCTTAAGATTGAATTTGAACGCATCCGGCAGGAAGGCATCGCCATGGTGATGGTTTCCGGTTGTTCCGGCATGGGAAAAACCCGTCTGATGGCGGATTTCGAGAAGCATGTCACCCAAGCGGGCGGCTATTTCCTCAAGGGACGGTGCGAACCGCTGTATCAAAACACGCCTTACAAAGCGATCAGACAAGCCTTTTCCGGACTGATACGCCGCATTTTAACCCAAAGCCCCGACGCG
>PUOB01000061.1 GCA_003551985.1 Desulfobacteraceae bacterium
AACTCGTCGGAGAAGATTTCGTTTTCAGCGCCGCACGCCTGGCATTTGCAGACGAACGAGGTTAGATTCTTGAACTGCTGAAATCCGGGACAGTGCTGAGGGGTGGTTCCGGTTTGGGGTGCCATTTTAATGCCTCCTTGTTTTTTAAGCACTATTAACGGTTTGACGGTCTCTAAAAAAAGTCCCTTTAGGACGTCCTCCTCATGTTACAGATAATATATACAGGAGTCACGTAAGATGCAACCCCATCCCTTTATCTCAAGATCAAGGCTTGCTCAATTTTTGGAAAATTGATATTATTTAGTCGCATATGAGATTCTTCAAAGATTGCGCGCAACGTAGATATCGGACTTTTACTAATTTAAGAGATGTTTCAGGTCAAATCACGGCGGATGTATTGATTACTGCTGGAGAGAAAGACCATTTTTGCCCTGTGGAACAGGTTTACAAATTCGAAAAGGCACTTACTAACGCTAGAAGTGTAACAACAAGAATTTTCACCGAGGATGAAGGCGGGCATGAACACTGTCAATAAGGGGCTTTAAACTTATTTCACGGTGATTTGGTTGAGTGGGTAGAAAACACCTTTTGATTTTAATCATCCTTGACGACTTCGAAAAAAGGTCAATATCTGCGTTACGCGCGATTTCCGGCGACATTCACGTACGCTAAGTACGCTCAATTCTTCGAAAATCGCGCAAGCCTTGATCTTGGCTTTCTTGTCACGCCTTGGCGTGATTACAAAGTCGTCTGGTTGCGACTTTTTACGAGACTATCATCCTTATTTTTCGGAAAATATTTCACCTTGTTAACATTTTTGAAATCTGAATCTTGAGTCCATATAGTTGCTTCATATTCTTTTGCAGTTGCAATGATAATGCTATCCGCCATCGGGATGCCATTCTCCAGGCTTATTTTTGAGGCTGAAATAGCCAATGAACTCGTCAGGTCCACAACAGTTCCTTTCCGCATCGCGCCGACTGCCTGTAAGGCTTCATTCTCTCCAGATTCTCGAAGAACGACCTTAAAGACCTCATAAATCGTGACCGTCGGGACAACAAGTGACGTCGTGTCTTTTAAGGGGGGGAGAAAGTGTCCAGCGCCTGGCTCATCAGCAAAATATGCAAGCCAACCTGAAGAATCGACAATATTCATACCCTGTCTTTCTCTCGTTCGAATTCCGTGTTTATCCCCTTGATAAACCCACGCAGTTCTTTAATGTCTTTTTCTGGAATAAGTTCAATTCGACCATTGTATTCTACTACTTGCATTTTTTGGCCTGGACGAATCTGCAGTGCCTGCCTGACTGCTTTTGGTATAACAACTTGAAATTTCGGTGATACGGTTACAGTATGCATGACAAAATATCCATCGATATTGTTTTGTAATACGATAACATTATCGATAAGGCTTGTCAAATTTTTTGATGGCTGGAAGTAACCGGCGCCGCCTTACGCGCCATCAGCACCCCGGTGATAATCAGCGCAGCAGCCAAAAGATGCGGCCAGCCCAGGGATTCATTCAAAAGAATAAATCCCCGGCGCCATCCGGTATCCCTGGCGATCATGGGAAAAGAACCGGGGCGTATACTCGTTTGCCGGAAAACCCAGCTCAATGACTTCGGCATTTCCGGAAGGAGGAAATACGTCCGTGATGCGGGCGATCACTCAAACGACGTGAATTTCTCCTTGCCGTTTTTGCATACGGGGCATTGGTCAGGGGCCTCCCCTTCCAGTGTGTAGCCACAGACTTCGCAGACCTGGATTGCATCCAGATTCACGTCATTGCCCCCGGCTACGGCTTCTTTGGCTCTTTGAAACATTGCCAGATGCTGTTTTTCCGTCTGGTAAGACCAGTCAAAACTCCTGTAAGCGCTGTTTTCCCCTTGGAATTTTGCGACTTCCATGTAGGCGGGATACATTTCATCAATTTCGAATTGCTCGCCCGCGACGGCAAGCCCCAGGTTTTTGAGCGTATCTCCCGGCCCGAAAGCGCCCATGGAATTTGCCACAAATCCGCCGTCGAGATGTTTTAATTCGCGGTAATGATCACCGGCATGGATATATTCGGCATGCGCCACGGCGATAAAAAGCCGGGCCACGTTCGGGAATTTTTCTTTTTCCGCTTGTACGGCGAAATGGCGATACCGCATATTGGCCATGCTCTCTCCACCGAATGCATTGATCATATGCTGTTCCGTCATCTGTTTCATTGTCAATGCCTCCTTTCTGCTGTATTTTTTTGTTTATTTACCGGCACTCGGGGGGGGTTCGCCGGGATTTGGCCGATTCCGGCCGCGTGCTTGCCCAAAACCGGTCAATAGACGGCGCGGTTTCAACAGTGCCCATTGGGCATACCCTTTTTTAAAATAACCATCGGTATAAACATTGTCATATTTTTCATCGGGTCCATCTTTTTTCAGCCTTTTGACCATCTGCTCATAGCTGATGAGAGGTTCATCAACCCTTTTTAAAAGCACATAACGTGAAGCTCAGGCGCGCGAGGAACGAGCGTCGCCTGAAGCGGTTGGCTGGCCAATTCATAAATCAAGGGCAAATCTGATCGCCTTGCTTACATCAGCAATCCTGGATGCCGGCAAAGTCGTAATCAAAGATCCAATTTTCCCCTTTGAAACAGTTTGTATATGATCACAGTTGATAGCGCAGTCGCGTGGCATACCGACAGCTTTTGACAGAAAGACCTCGGATGGGATGTCGCGTACAGTCGTCGTAATAGGGGCAATGGTGACCTCCCCGAGATATTCTAAAATAGAATCTCTTGTTAGAATCAGAACCGGTCGTTTTTTGTCAGGATGGGCAAATTTGTACCAACGGATCTCCCCACGCTTCATTCATCCCCCCAGGACTGCTCAGATTCCCAAACTGAAAATTCATCCGGGGAAACCGGTTTCTTTTCATACCCTTGCCGGTGTTTATTTTCCAACTGCCTGAGATTATGACGTTCCAGCGCTTCTCGAAGCGCCATTCTTGCAAAAGCAGAGCGACTTGTATGGAGTTGTTTGGAAACTTGATCAATTGCCCTCACAAGGTCTTCATCAAGGGTCATTTGTACGGTTTTCATTGGACACCTCCGCCATGTGGAATATAATAGCTATAATAATCCACATTTCAGATAAAGTCAATTTTTTTATTCAGTGGCCAACGTAGGCTAATAAGCTGCCCGGCGGCAGAAGCTGGTTTTGCACAATTGAATGAAATTTGGTCAGCACCCGGGAATGCTCAAGCTCAGGGCAAAAGCCAGAAGACTATTGCTGATCTTTAACAGTGCATTTTCAAATATTTATTAAAAACAAGTAGGTATAACGCAAAAAAAAGTCTTTGGCACTACCCTTCAATTTATCTCGAAAATTTTATGCTGGAGTTGGCAGTTGGCTGATTAGCCATAACGGCCGGCATAACCGGCCTGGAAACAGCTGCAAAGCGAAGCGGCGTTGATGTTTCCAGGTCCGGGTTCATGCTGTGGTTGGCGTTATTGGATTCGTTTGAGCAGGTCATGAAGTTTTTCACGGAGATCAGGCAGCTTGTTTGAAGCAACATCCCAAACAATCGTATAGTCAACACCGAAATAATCATGGATCAAACGGTCCCTCATCCCCGAAACTTTCCGCCACTCAACCTCAGGTTGCATTGCTTTGATATCTTCGGGCAGTTTTTTTGAAGCTTCTCCGATAACCTCGACACTTCGGACAAACGCCCTTTTGAGAGTCTCATCGCGGACAAAAGATTCGTAATCCATCTTTGAAATCCGGTTCAAAATATAATCGATTTCATCGAGCATGTGGCGAATGTATTCAGGCGGCGACAGGGACACGCTCTACCTCCTTTAAAATATAGGGGCCGATATGCGGACTGAGGCCCTCCGGAGTGACGATTTCGACTTTTCGCCCCAAAGTTTCCTCAAGAAGAAAAGAAACATCCATGAAATTATCAAAGGTATGTTTTTCAGGAGTAAATTCCACGAGGATATCGATGTCGCTCGAATCAGTCTGCTCTCCCCGGACAAATGACCCAAATAGACCGATACTTGTGACCCCAAAAAATGAAAGCCGTTCCCGCTGTTCCTGGATACGCTTAATTAGGTCTTCTTTGGTGGTAACCTTATTTTCCATTTTTCATCCCGATTCCGTCCTCGCTGATTTTCAGCACCAGTATATAATAAAAATAGTTGAAAGGCAATGAAATCAATTGTCTAAGTTAGGGGCGCCAACGGCCGGCATAACCGGCCTGGAAACAGCTGCAAAGCGAAGCGGCGTTGCTGTTTCCAGGTCCGTGTTGATGCTGTGCCGGAAGACACCGCTCAGCGTAAAGCATCGGGGTCAGGCCATCTTCTGCGGTTCAAAACGCTTCCGTATAGGTCATTCCGAAAATCGTGTCCGATAGCCACTTTTTGAAGTCGGGGTTGTCGCTGAACTGTTTGAACAATTCCGTGTGGTCAGAGAGCATTTCAATGACCACTTTTTCCAGCGCCCGGTCGTGCTCCAGGCGGGCCGAAGACTTGCTGAAGAGCAGAGACGGCATAGAATCAGGCATAGTAGAGATGGTTGACACAGGCATTCCACCGCTCGGCACTGGCGAGAATACGAGCGTCTTCCAAGGTCTCTTCAGCGCGTGCCATTCGGTATGAAACTAAATCCTTGCTCCGTTCATTCACAGTCTGACGCCCTCCTGCTGGACTCGCTGATGAAATGGCATAGCCTGGTACATATCACTATTCCATTCTTCCCGGTTCCGTACAATCGAGGATATTACCTCTCCAGAGTCCCATTCCACCTCATAAAGCCTGTGACGTATTCGATCAGTACGTTCCTCATTAAGAGGTCCATCAACCAGGACTAGGAAGCCCAGTCGGATTCCGCGATTGCATCTCCACGAGAGCGTGAGCCGTAAAGAATGATCTCAGCGCCGGGTTCCACTTCGCGAACGGCTCGCCTTATTTGCTCAAGTAATTTTTCCCGATTCATATAAACACCTCGTACAACGTTCAACAACCTGCTCACCTGCCGGTGTGAAGCGGCAGCGAAACACCGGTCAGCGTGAAGCAGGAAGGTTATCTTTTCATATTATTTCAAGCATTTAAGGTCAAAATGTTTTTCAATAGGAATAAAATCCTTATCATTGTGAAGAAGAGGTATCTTATGTTCTATAGCTACTGCAGCAATCATACAATCAACAGACTTTCTTATCGTGATGCCTTTTCGACGTAGTGCACGATAAATTTCTGCTGAACTTAAATAAACGGAATAGGACATGGGGAGAAAAACAAGATTGGTCAGTAAATCTCTGGTTTTTTTGAATTCAGCGTCATCTCTAATTCCCTGAAGGATTTCAGTCAGAATGACACCACAAAGGCAAATATCTTCTCTTTCAGCAATGAGCTTTTCAAGGGCTTCTACATGAGGGTGAGAGTTTGCTGAAAAAAAATCTACCCAGACAGTAGTATCAACCATAACCATCATGCGCTTCGCCCCTGACGCCACTCATCCAAGTTGCCACTCCAATTGATTTTGCCCTTAAGCTCAAGAAGTTTTGTTTGTTTTTCATGTCTGAGCAACTCACGTAAAGCGTGATCAATCAAGTCTTTCTGGGTCTTAATGCCAGTTGCTTTCAGGCAATTGTCGACCAATTCTTCATCAAGAATGATATTAGTGCGTTTCATGTTGGCCCTCCTTGAAATTTTATTTACACACAATACACATTTTATCATAATTTAGGTGTATGGCAAGAAGTTTTTAAGATACCGGCCGGCATAACCGGCCTGGAAACAGCTGCAAAGCGAAGCGGCGTTGCTGTTTCCAGGTCCGTGTTGATGCTGTGCCGGAAAACACCGCTCAGCGTAAAGCATCGGGGTCAGGCCATCTTCTGCGTTTCAAAACGCTTCCGCATAGGTCACGCCGAAGATCGTGTCCGCCAGCCACTTTTTGAAGTCGGGGTTGTCGCTGAACTGTTTGAACAATTCCGTGTGGTCGGAGAGCATTTCAATGACCACTTTTTCCAGCGCCCGGTCGTGCTCCAGGCGGGCGGGTTCGGCGGGTTCCCGGCCCCGTTGTCCCACCCCTGGTTAAACGGGAGGAACCACGAGTCCTTGCCCTTGAGATGCGTGCACATCCGCACCTCGTGGTCGTCCACGGCGAAATGCACCATGCAGCGGCCGAACTTGAACAGCGGCTCGTTCGGGCTCCGGTCCCGCTTGTATTGCCGCACAGCGTCATCGACCGTCTGCTTGGTCAGCGAGTTCTTCAATTCAAAAGTAGCCACCGGCAGGCCGTTGATAAAAATCCCCAGATCAAGCGACAACTGCGCCTCGTCCTGGCTGTAGCGGAGCTGCCGGGTCACGCTGAAGATGTTCGCCGCGTGCAGCGCCGCCGCCCTGGTATTGCCCGGCGTCGGCGTGCCGCAAAACAGCTCCAGACTCACCGGCCCATGCTTGACCCCTTTGCGGAGCACATCGATCACGCCGCGCTTGGCAATCTCCGCGTCCAGGCGATGCAGAAACTGCGTCCGCTTCGGACAGTCCTGGTCCAGAGCCAAAGCCTTGGCCGCCTCCGGCTGGGTGGCCGCCAAAAACATCCGCAGCCTGGCCAGATCGATCACATGCTCCCGGCTGTAGTCGGCATTGCTGCCCTGCACATAGCCCGCCTCATTGACGAGGGATTCGACAATCAGTGTCTCCAAGCCTTTTTCAGATGTATCCGTTGGGCTCATACACCCTTCTCCATCAAACAACCATCAAACAAATTAAGTGGCGATTACTACTATATATTGGGATTAATAGCACTTTGGTGAGCACATATAGAATTTTCTCCGTGCGCCATCAATTACCCGTCAATTTCCAATCAATGAAATCAGCCATCGACCCCGCCCCCGTAACAGAGAAACCCTGATGCACCAGCGCAATTGTCATTATTATGCTTGAAATCCAGCCAAAGTATCTCGACGGAGTACTTCACCCAACTCGCAAACCAGGCCGGCAAGATATTCGGGAGAACAGCGTGTCATATGTCCACCTTCCCGGCGAAAGCGTCCTCGCTCAGTTCACCTGCCGCCTCGCCCAGCGTCTCGAGTTCTTCAACCATATCTTCCAGGTCTTCCCTGCCCGGCGGCGGGGCCAGATGCCGCACATCCACTTTGCCGGTGACCACGTCGGAAATCAGACGGGTGCGGTATTCGCGGATGAGGTCGATTTCGTGTTTGGCCTTGGCGACAACTTTATCCACGAGAGCGGACTCATCTTTAATCAACTCCGGTATCCGCATTTGCTCATTGATTGGCGGCAACGGCAAAGGTAAACGACTGAGAATTCCGGTGTTCAAGCTCTGCATGGTAGCACCCACCGACATTAGCGAGAGATACTCGGCAACCCACCGACCATGAAGCGCTGCAATGAGGAAGTCTTTGTTGACCATATTGGGTATTAGTCTTGCCCGAATGCTTCCCGTTCCGAATAGCCAACCAGACTCCTCTTTGCGGACTAAGGCGCAGCGCCCGAGTTCGCCTCTGCGCGAGAAAACGATGTCTCCTTCTACCAGGGCATATTCTCGAAGCCGATGGAACGTTGCATCGTCAACGGCGCAATTCACATCAGGCGTAATGCGTCCCCCCGACATGTGTACAGGGTTGATCAGCGGCGTCCCGCCGGGGATGTAGTCCGATTGATGCAATATGCTACCGAACGGACCTGTTTTGAATGTTGTTACGAGCCGACCAAGGGTCGTTGCGTCCCAATGCTCTGGGATATCCCCTATCCACTCGCTGCCGGAGGGCTTGAGGGGAACGTCGGGGTCAAGGCCGCGGGTCACGGCCCGGTTGATGATGGCCTGCTTCTGCTCGTTCAAAACCTCGATCAGCCGCCGCCTATTGCGGATGAAGCGGCGGACTTTCCCGTCAAGGTCGCGCACGAAGCGAACAATGGCTTGCTGCTCCTTCAAATCGGGAAGCAACAGTGGAATGCGGAAGAAGTCGTCAGTATAGAGTCGCAGGCGACTGTCAACAACACCTCGTGATCGTCTCTTAATCTCCGCCTTGTAAGCTGGGGAGCGCAAAAGGTAATGGAAGAACCACGGCTCACCTATGCAGATCCTATAAACACAATAGCCGGACTAACCACTCCCTCCATAGGAGCGATACCCAAGCTGCCATTCCAAGCAAGCATGATGTTCGACACAAGATTGCCGGGCTTGGCTACCTTGTATCCAACAAGCGAAGAAGATCTTGTATCGGGGTCTTCGCTTCCTTCACGTGAACTCCTCTTCGTAACGCCCGCATACTGAGAGACGCTCAGCAATGTGCCGCTCTCATCCTTGGAGCGTGTGTTTATTTCACGCATCAGATATTTTGCACGAAAAAGATCCCAATGGTTCGGTACCCGCCCCAGCCACGGCACGCCGGAGTCCTTGTATACAGGATAGGGGCGCAATTTCATACCACCCACCCCCCGTCGTGAGCCGACGACACACCATATTCATATATCGCCGATGATTCGCGAACCGCCGTAGGGGCAACCCCCTGTGGTTGCCCATCCCCCCGTGGTTGCCCAACCCCCCGTGGTTGCCCATCCTGTGAATGCCCATCCCCCTGTGGTTGGTCCTGTTCAGGGCATGCACGGGGGCCAGGGCAGGCACGGGGGCCTGCCCCTACGATTACGATAATTCCGTGAATATGATTGGGCATGATAACAAATGCATCTATGTCAATACCTGGATAATGTGCCGGGATTTCATCCCAGACGGCTTGAACCATTCGTCCCGCATCATTCAACCACATTTCCCCATCCGCTATATCGCCAAACAGGCATTCTCGATTGTGGGTACAAATGGTCACGAAATACGCTCCGGCCTGGGAATAATCGTATCCTTGCAACCGGATAGATCGGCGATGATGAATTTTTGGGTTGAATTTCATACGTCAGACACTCCCACGATTTCCTCCAACAGCCCTTCGCCTTCCTCCTGCAATTTGAGCAGGTCCGCCTTGATCTCCTCCAGCGACCGAAGTTCCGGCGGCTTGTAGAAATGCCGGGTAAAGGAAATCTCATATCCAAGCCTCGTGGCAGACTTGTCGATCCAGGCGTCAGGAACGTTCGGCAGAACTTCACGGCTGAAAAAGGCATTAATCCCGCCTTCCTCCAGCAGCGGCACCTGTTCGCTGTCCCGCAGTTCACTGTCCGGCTCGTATTCCAACACCAACCCGGGGTCGCCAACTGGATTGGCATACAGGCCGTGGAGCGGATCGACTTCCACCTTGCCGGCTTTGTGCATCTTCTTGATCACCGGCGGCGCGTCCTCCGCCCGCCAGCTCACGGCATTCAGGATGCTCTTCTGCTCGGCGGCGGAGATCTTGATATTCCGCTTCTTCAACGCATCAGCCACGGCGTCGCGGAAGCGGTTATGGTCGGTGAAAAGACCCTCTCCCAGCTCGTCTCTCAGCGCACGGGCAGCGCCATACAGCTTCTTGTCCCGCTTCCAGGTGTCGGGCTTGAGCAGCTTCTTACGTTTCGCCTCCGGGATAGCCGTTCGCCTGGGCGTGTCGCTGTCCTCGTCCGCCCCGGCGTCCTCTTCGCCATTGCCACCCCAGTCGCGGAGAGTCTTCTCCAACTGTTTGCGCACGGACGAGAAGTTGTCAAAGATCGCATCACCAAATTCCTCGTGCAGGGCTTGGCGAATGTCCTCGTCGCCCGAGGCGTACCGAAGGGACCGAATCGCCTGGCGGGTCAACTGGCTGTGCAGGCGCAGCGGTCGTTCGACACGAATTTTCCAATACCCAAAGGCCTCATTCGAAAAAATTTTGGATTGCTCAGTTTCCTCAAAGGCCAAAAACATCTCGCAGATCTGCCGGATCTGCTCCTCGGACAGCTCGCAGTTCTTTGCGCCCATGTTCTTGCGCAGGGGCTGGTAGATCTGCGTGGCGTCGATGAGCTGGACCTTGCCCTTGCGGATCTCCGGCTTGGCGTTGGTGAGCACCCAGATGTAGGTAGCAATGCCGGTGTTGTAGAACATGTTCAGCGGCAGCGCGATGATCGCTTCGAGCCAGTCGTTCTCGATAATCCAGCGGCGGATGTTGGATTCGCCGGAGCCCGCGTCTCCGGTGAACAGGGACGAGCCGTTGTGGACCTCCGCGATACGGCTGCCAAGGGGACTTTTGCCGGTGGGGTCAACCATTTTGGTCAGCTTGTTGACCAGGAACAACAGCTAGCCGTCGCTGGAACGGGTGATCAGCGAAAGCTCATCCCCGCCATGCTGCACAACAAAACGGTGGTCGGCCATGTCCTTCTTGCCGCCCATGCGCTCGAGGTCCATCTTCCAGCTTTTGCCGTACGGCGGATTGGAGAGCATGAAGTCAAACTCGCCGGAGGGGAAAGCGTCGCGGGAGAGCGTCGAGCCGAACTTCATGTTCTCCGCGCCGGCCCCCTCCCCCTTGAGCAGCAGGTCAGCCTTGCTGATGGCGTAGGTCTCTGGATTGACCTCCTGGCCGAACAGGTGGATGGAAACGTCTTTGCCCCGGCTGTTGGCAAGATCGCGAAGGGTATCTTCAGCCACGGTCAGCATGCCGCCGGTGCCGCACGCAACGTCGTAGACACGGTATGTGGCCGATTGGATGTGGTCGGCCATGGGCCAGAAAATCAGATTGGCCATCAGCCGGACAACATCGCGGGGCGTAAAGTGTTCGCCGGCCTCCTCGTTGTTTTCCTCGTTGAAACGGCGGATCAACTCCTCGAAAATGGTTCCCATGGCGTGGTTGTCCAGGCCGGGCAGACGGACGTTGCCCCCGGCGTCGCGGACGGGATGCGGGCTTAAGTTGATGTCCGGGTCGAGGAATTTTTCAATGAGGGGGCCGAGTGCGTCGGCATCGATCAGCGTGGAAATCTGATTGCGGAATTTGAACTTGTCAAGAATTTCCTGGATATTGGGTGAAAAGCCGTCCAGGTAGGCCTCAAAGTCCGCCTTGAGCTGCTGCTGCTTGGCGCGGGCCTGGAGGTCGCGAAGCCTAAATGGTGATTCGTTATAAAAAGCGTGGTTGGCGTCCGGACCAGCCGCCTTGGACAAAGCGCCGACCTTGTTGACAACGCCCGCCTTGTCGAGCTTCTCGCTCATCTCGAGCACATCCTGCTTGGTGGCTTCCAGACAGGCATCAAGACGGCGGATGACCGTCATGGGCAGAATCACATCGCGGTACTTGCCTCGCACATAGACGTCGCGCAGAACGTCGTCCGCGATACCCCATATAAAATTGGCAATCCAATTCAGTTGCCCGTTTTACATTCAAGCTCCCGTCATTTGCATCTTCATGTGCATATTATATTGGCTTAACGTTTCCGATCACCGAGCGCAAGAGACTGCCACAAAGCAATGCAAAAACTTTGAAGGGGAAAAGCCACTGTCCATTGAAAATGCTACGGCTTTTTTGGGATTCAACGCTAACTGCCGTGGTTATCCAAAGAATAGACTCAAGCGGCTTGAATACGCTTCAAATTGCCAATATCAATGGACTGTCTTGTCTTCCAGAGGTCATATTGGAGCTGAAGCTTGAGCCAACCTTCAGGTGACCTGCCAAATACTTTTGATAATCTCAATGCCATTTCAGGACTAATTCCCGCTCTTCCATTTAATAATGCCGATAAAGTTTTTCTGGTAACGCCAAGCGCTCTTGCCGCTTCCGTGACATTGATATTAAGTGCTTCCACACAAAATTCTCTTATGATTTCGCCAGGATGAGGCGGATTATGCATATTCATTTTTCCTCCTGATGATAATCTTCATAATTTACATCAAAAGCATCACCGCTTTGAATCTTGAATGTAATTCGCCAATTCCCACTGACCTTGACCGCCCAGGTTCCCTTACGATTTCCCTTGAGCTGGTGGAGCCCCAAGCCTGGCAAATCCACATCTTCGAGGGTTTCAGCAGTTTCGAGGAGCGCGAGGATCTTCCGGATCCGGGCTATATGTTGGGGATCCACACCGCTCGAAACACCAGATTCGAATAATCTCTTGAGCCCTTTATGTTTGAATTTTTGAATCATGCACTGTAAGTGTAACCAGATACGTTTCGGGTGTCAAGCGGAATTCTTTGATATGATTAGGATAACGAACTCTTCAGCGGCCGCGGCTCTTTTGCGGTCCGCTGGAAGAGATAGTTATGTGTTTTGAACTTAATTTTAGATACTTATTATATATCCTCTTTGAACGTTCGAAGAGAGATCCGACAATCGGGGGCGCTTTGTATTGCATTTCTATCCGGGGAAGGTCCTATCCACAAAAGGCCGCCGGACATTAGTGTGAAGCTCAAAATCCTGACGATGTAACCCGATGCGAAAGGGGGAGTCATGCCGTCTCGAAAGCGCCAGAACATACCCAGCGGGATCGATCCAGTTGATGGTATCGTTCGCTAAGACGGGAACAACATGATACAGGCCGCGCTCACCTGTTGTACCGGTCAATTCGGCCCGAACTCTGTTTTCGCGACCTGCCGCACGTTCCGGTTGGGGTAGGCTGCGTTCCCAGGCAAGAAAGAGCTGCGGATCGATAAAATCCTCGGCGTCGAGATCGTCATATTCTGCATTCAGCCACATGTCGAATTCCTCTCGGCGGGCGGCAGCCGCTTCACGTGTCTGAGCTAAGCCTCGTGATAGCGCGAATGCGACGAACGGGTCCAGTGTTCCCCACCGCAGTAATTCCCGTGCCCAAAA
>PUOB01000204.1 GCA_003551985.1 Desulfobacteraceae bacterium
CGTCGCCCGGCTGAGCGTTATGATCCGGGCCACGTCGCGCGGGTCGTTTCGCACCAGGACGACGTCCCCGGCTTCCACGGCCACGTCCGTTCCCGCGCCGATGGCAATGCCGATATCCGCGGTCACAAGCGCCGGGGCGTCGTTTACGCCGTCTCCGACCATGGCGACCCGCCGACCGCCGCGCTGAAGCATTTCGATGGTGCCGGCCTTGTCTTCCGGAAGCACTTCCGCAAAAACCGTGTCAATGCCCAATTCCCTTGCAACACCATCGGCGACCGCCTGCGAATCTCCCGTCAGCATGGCCACCTCCAGTCCTTCTGCCTGGAGGCGCCGCACGGCCTCCATGGATTCGGGACGAACGGCGTCGGCAATGGCGAACACCGCCAGCACCCGGGCGTTTTCTCCTTCTTCAACCAGAAAAATCGACGCCTGGGCGTTTTTCTGGAAACGATCCGCGGCCTTTTCCGCTTCTTCGGGCAGTTCGATGTTTTCCTTTCGAAGCAGGGCAGGCCCCCCAACCTTGAGGTTCCGGCCGTCCACCGTAGCTTCAACGCCGTGGCCGGGGATGGCGTGGAAATTTTCCGCCCGGGGTATATCCAGTTCCGCTTCCCGGGCGCTTTCCAACAGGGCCCGGGCAATGGGATGCTCGGAATCGAATTCCACGGCCGCGGCCAGTCGCAGGGCTTCATCGCGGGAAACCCCTTGTCCGACGACAGTTTCCACCACGCGGTGTTCGCCCAGCGTGAGCGTTCCGGTCTTGTCAAAGACCACGACCCCAAGCATCCTGGCCTCCTCCAGTCCGCGCCGGTCCCTCACCAGAAGCCCATTTCGCGCACCCAGGGTCGTGGATATGGCGACCACCAGCGGAATTGCCAGTCCCAGTGCATGAGGGCATGCAATAACCAGAACAGTGACCGTGCGGGTAATGGTGAAATCAAGGCTCGCACCGAAAACAAGCCAGGCGGCGAATGTCAATCCGCCTGCACCGATGGCCACCAGCGTCAGGAAAAAGGCCGCACGGTCGGCCAGTGCCTGGGCCCGCGACCGGGATCCCTGGGCCTCCTCCACCAAACGCATGATCCCTGCCAATGCCGTGTTCTCGCCGGTCCCGGTCACTTTCACCCGCAGGGATCCTTCCCCATTGACGGTCCCCGCAATTACGCCGTCTCCGGTGGTCTTTTCCACAGGCCGTGACTCTCCGGTGACCATGGCTTCGTTCACCGCACTCTTTCCGGTTTGAACGTCGCCGTCTACCGGGATCCCTTCGCCGGGACGAACCAGGACGATATCGCCTTCCCGGAGTTGATCGACAGGCACCTCCTCGATCCTGTCCCCGTTGGTGACGCGCTGGGCCGTGTCCGGAAGCAGCTTCGCCAGCTCCTTCAGCGCCCCCTGCGCCTGGAAAATGGAACGCATCTCGATCCAGTGGCCCAGCAGCATGATGGTCACGAGGGTGGCCAACTCCCACCAGAGGGCATGGCCGTCAAAACCCAGCGTCACCGCAAGGCTGTATATAAACGCCACGCTGATGGCCAGTGCGATGAGTGTCATCATTCCCGGCAGCCGATCGGCGAGTTCGTGAGCCGCGCCTTTCAGGAAGACCCATCCCCCGTAAACAAAAACAATGGTGCCGAATACAGCGGGGATATAGGCCGACCCCGCAAATACCGGGGCGCGGTACCCGAACCACGCCTGAAGCATCGGCTCCCAGATCAGCGCGGGTATGCTCAAAATGAGACACACCCAGAAACGGGTCCGGAACATCTCCACGGAGTGGCCGGCATGTTTGTCGTGGCCTTCATGTCCCTGATGGCCGCCATTGCCGCTGTGATCGTCATGGCCGCCGTGTCCGCTGTGATCGCCATTCCCGCTGTGATCTTTGTGGTCCGCTTTGGCGCCATGGCTGACGGCGTGCTGTGTGGAATGATTTTCTGCGTGACGGCCGCGGGTGCTGCGGTCTGAAGGGTCCTGTCCGGATGTTTTCATGTCATCTCCCCTGTAGATTGGCAAGATATCCCGTGTTTTGTAAAGCGATGGCATATGCTTGTTGTTAATACACGAAATAATTTGCATTCCGGTGGCGGATTGCAACCTTTGCTTGTTTGGTTTGGGTTTTCCCGGGATCGATATCGAAATCGAAATCGAAATCTAAATCGGTTTTTTCAAGGCCATAGTTCGCGGTGTCATAGGATGTGCTGACGAAGGAAGCGCATCGATGAACCGCAACACAAAACATGAGGGCGAATGATTATTCGCCCCTACTTAGGAAGTCGTCAAGATCGGATCCTGGGCTTCTTAGAAGTTTTCATAAAATAAGCGTTTGAAAAAACCGATTACGATTACGACAACGACAACGACAACGACAACGAGAAGCATTTGGTGACGAGATTAAACGAATACGGCGGCGGTTGGATGTAGGGGCGAAAAATCTTTCGCCCGAACAGGGTCATAGTCATAGGATGTGCTGACGAAGGAAGCGCATCGATGAACCGCAACACAAAACATGAGGGCGAATGATTATTCGCCCCTACTTACGAAGTCGTCAAATTTAACTGGCCTAACAATGCAAAGCCTGTTATTAAATAAAGGCCTGTTTGGACGATTATTTTCTGCCGCCGTAACCGGTAAAAGAGGGAATACACCATGAGATTTCTGCTGCTTCTTGCGATCCTGTCATCCAAATTTAAAAAAGCCTCCGGTACCGATGAAAATTTCAGAAAATTTGTAATGGGGCATGAATGCAAAATCGTTGTCAA
>PUOB01000326.1 GCA_003551985.1 Desulfobacteraceae bacterium
AACGCAATGCCCAGATCAAGGGCTTTCATGTTGATTTCGTGAAAGGACGCCCTGAAACGCTCCCGGATAAGGCGTTTAACCGAATCGGGGCGGACGTATTCCGTCAGCCTTACAATGGCGCCCAGCAGACAGATATTGAGCACCACCGGTTTTCCGATTTTTTCCATGACCGTATCATACAAGGGCAGCTCAATTTTCCGGGCATCGACCAGCCCCGGATTTTTGACGAACCGGCTGTCGGTAACCAGGGTGCCGCCGGGGCGGATATTGAAAATATACTTGTCGAATGCCGCCTGGGTAAGGCAGATCAGGATGTTGGGCTGGTTGACCTTGGGGAAAAAAATGGGCTGGTCCCACAGGATGACATCGCTTCTTGTGGCCCCGCCCCTGGCCTCGGCCCCGTAGGACTGGCTCTGCACGGCGTTTAAGGACTCATAGCGGACCGCGGTTTCCGCAAGTATAATCGCCGAGGTGATAATTCCCTGGCCGCCCGATCCTGAAAAAAGCAGTCTGCATTTTTCCATATTTGATAGTCTCGTAAAAAGTCGCGATCAGGCGACTTTGTAAAAAGGTCAAGATCAAGGCTTGCGCGATTTTTGAAGAATTGATCGTACTTAGGTGTACGTGAGATTCTTCGGAAATTGCGCGTAACGCAGATATTGGGCTTTTTACGAAGTCGTCATATCTACACCTGATTTGCCTTTGATATAATCTTCTGGTACTCCCGGCAGTATTCCGGGAGGTCCTTTTGTACGAAAATTCCCCGCTCCAGGAGATCCGGGTGGTCACGTTTTTTTTCCGACCCGATCCGCACGGTATTTTTCCGGTAGCTCTCCATCATTTCCACGGCATCGCCTGCCTGGTTTCGCCGGCCGAAATAGGTGGGGCACTGCGTCAGCACTTCCAGCACTGAAAATCCTTTGTGGATTATGGCTTTTGCCATGAGATCGGCCAGTTCGTGAACATGGTAGGTCGTGGTCCTGGCCACGAAGGTCGCTCCGGCGGCGACGGCCAGGTCCACGACGTCGAAATCCTGGTCGATGTTGCCATAGGGGACGGTCGTTCCCATGGTTCCGTATCCGGATAGCGGAGAAAATTGTCCCCCGGTCATGCCGTATATCCGGTTGTTCATGACAATGGCGGTCATTTCGATATTGCGCCGGGCCCCGTGGATGAAATGATTCCCGCCGATGGCGAGTGCATCGCCGTCCCCCATGGGAACGATCACCTTGAGCTCCGGTTTGGATAGTTTGACGCCGGTCGCAAAGGCAAGGGCCCGTCCATGAAGCGTATGAAGGGAGTGAAAATCCACGTAACCCGATATGCGGGCACTGCAGCCGATCCCGGACACCATGGCGATGTTTTTCCGGTCAAGCCCCAGGGTGTCCACGGCCCTCAAAAGGGCGTTCAGGATGATGCCGTGGCCGCATCCCGGGCACCAGATATGCGGGAAAAACCGTTTTCGGATATAATCTTTTCCAGCCATGGGTCAAACTCCTTTTCCCTGCACCACGCGAAGCGTGTTTCGGATGTCGGTCGGCGTGATCAGCTCCCCGTCGATGCGGTTGGCGAGAAAGACTTTTTCAGGGTTGTCGACCGCCAGCTTGACTTCCCGGCTAACCTGCCCCACGTTCATCTCGACCACCACCACCAGAGGCTTTTTCCGGCATGCCTCCCGGACGATGTCCGCGGGAAAGGGCCACAGGGTCTGCAGTTCCAGAAGCCCCAGATTTTCCCCCCGCCTGCGGCGGTTTTCCACCAGGTGAAGGGCGCTTCGGGCGGCGGCGCCATAGGAGATTAGAAGGGTTTCGGCATCATCGGTATAGTATTCCCGAAACCAGGTGAAGTTCATGGCATAGTTTTCGATCTTATCCACGAGGTGCCGGATCAGGCCGTATACGACCTGCGGCTGGTCCGTGGGGAAACCCCACATGTCGTGATAAAGGCCGGTCACGTTATACCGGTGTACGTCCCCGAAATCGGACATGGGGAGCCGCCCGTCCTCGCGGGGAAGGTATGGGTGATAGTCGACCCCGCTTTTTACGGCCGTACGGAGGCGGTTGACCAGGGGGATCTCCCCGGGCTCGGGGATTTGGATTTTTTCGCGAAGGTGGCCGGTTACTTCATCCAGCAGAAGAATGACCGGGGTGCGGTAGGTTTCCGCAATATTGAACGCTTCTATGGTCATGCGGAAAATATCCGAATGGTTGGACGCGGTAAGGGCGACGATGGCGTGGTCCCCGTGCGTGCCGTACCTCGATTGGTAGACATCCCCCTGGCCCACGTGGGTCGGAAGACCGGTGGACGGACCCCCACGCATGACATTGACGATGACGCACGGTATTTCAGTCATGATGGCATACCCCAATGCCTCCTGCATGAGGGAAAAACCGGGTCCGGAAGTGGCGGTCATGGTTTTGTTCCCGGTCAGGGATGCCCCGATAATGGCGCACATGGAGGAAATCTCGTCTTCCATCTGGATAAAATTCCCGCCTGTCTCGGGCAGTCGAAGAGCCAGGTGTTCGGCGATTTCAGTGGACGGGGTAATCGGGTACCCGGCGAAAAAATTGAGACCGGCATAGATGGCGGCTTCCGCGCACACCTCGTTTCCCTGTATAAACCGGACTGCATTATTCATTGCCGTCTCCATATTCTTTAATCCTCGTTCCCCCGCTCCCTTCCCTTCATCGTTCCCCCGCTCCCGCGGGGAACGCCTCGCCGTCTCCATAGCCTTTCTCCGGAACCGTTTCAGGCT
>PUOB01000338.1 GCA_003551985.1 Desulfobacteraceae bacterium
GAGCAGGAAAAAAAGGAAATGCTCGAATCCTACCTGGCCGGATTTGATTTCGGATAGCCTCTGCCGGACTATACCGGCAAGGCTGTGTGCCGGGGTCCTGGCGGCGAATATGTATCCGTGCGGAATTGAAGAAACCGTGGAGGCAGTCCGCTCGGCCGGCGGCAAGCCGGGAATGGGGCCATGAAATAAAACCCCGCGCCGCCGTTATTCCTGGACCATCAGATTCAGGGCATCAATGTATTTGGGGTTTTCCGTATCAATGATGGCAATGATGTGCTTGTGCATGCGGCGCTTGTGCTCCCCGAAGATGCCGCGCTTTTTGTCAAAGTATCGGGCAAAGGCCATGGTTTCGACCATCAGGTGTTCGGCGTTGTCGCAGGCCTTTTCAATCACATGATGCGTTTCAAGTTCCGGGGCGGTGGCCCGTCGGCCGGTGAGCTTTAGTTCATTGAATTTATACCGGGGGATCGCCTTTTCGATAAACGCGTCCATGCCCGGCAGAAAGGGAATGCCCAGGTCCACCTCGGGGAAACAGAAAAACCCTCGGTCCGACTTCATAAACCGGAAGTCGCAGGCGCACGATAGGATGGCGCCGTTTCCGAAAGCATGCCCATTGATCGCGGCAATAGTCGGGACGGGTGCCAGCAGGAGCTTTTTAAATACCGCGTCCATGCCGTGCATAAAGGACTTAATCTCATGAAAATCCTTGGCAGCAAAGCGTTCCCCAAGCCATTGGACGTCAATGCCGTTTGAAAAAAATTTTTCATCCGCGCTGGTCAGTACAAGGGCTTTGACCTGTTGATCCGCCAGCGCTTCATCAGTAACTGCATTCATTGCCTCGGCAAATTCCCGGTTGTGAAGGTTCTGTTCGTTGTTCATCTTAATGGTGGCGACGGTTTCATCTTTTTCCCAGAATGCGACTGTCATAGTATCCTCCGTTATTCGGTGGTGCCTGAAGACCTGGTCTTTATTATAGGTTGTAGGTTGTAAGTTGTAGGTTGTAAGCAGGCATAGGATGTGCTGACGTAAGGAAGCGCATCTATGCGGCAAGTTGTACGTTGTCGGTTGTAAAATATTTTAAAATGAAAGACTGCGATAATCAGCCTATATATGATAAAAACCCTCGCAATGCAACAGAATCGGCCGAAATCACGACTGACGGCTTCGTAAAAAGCGTGCTATTCCATCGCCGCGGCATTTTTGCAGGGGCGAAAGACTTTTCGTCCCTACGGGCTCCTTGCAATTGTTGGGGCGGGCAGCGGCCGGTATCCCATGGACGTGTAAACCGTTACTTTCCGAAACAATGCCGCGGCGATTTGCACCCCGTGTTTTGAGCGGGCATGGTCCTGAAGAGGTATTCAAAACACGGAATCTATGTTATGGAATTGACGCTTGTTGGCATAAAAGCGCAATCGCTTCTATTTGCGCCCGTCACCGGCGGGATGGTCCGGCACCCGGAGCTTGCGGGATTTTCGGTTAGCTGGACCCGCCGGACGCCTGCCGGCGATGAATATGCGGTTTTTATGGATCGGAAAAATGCAAAAGACTGAAAAAGACGAATCAGAAGATCGTTTCAAGACGGACAACGGCGGGGCTTATAACGGCGGGACCATGAGCCGGGGTGCTATCCGCCAGGGCGCTGCGGCCGCGTGGCCCATATGTTTGGGCTATATCCCCATCGGGCTGGCCTTTGGGGTACTGGCCCGGCAGTACGGCCTTGAATGGTGGGCCGTGGGGCTCATGTCGATCCTGGTCTTTGCCGGAAGCTCGCAGTTCATTGCCGTTTCAATGCTTGCCTCGGGAGCGGCCGCACCCGCAATCATCGCCACGACATTTTTCGTGAATCTGCGTCACACGCTTATGAGCTCGGCGCTTGCAGTTTACCTTGCCGGCGTCAACCGGAAGTTCCTGGCGCTGTTCGCATACGGGATCACCGATGAGAGTTTTGCGGTCAACATGGCCCGTTTTCGCAGCGGCGGCTGGGATCGTTGGCGGGCGCTGATCTTGAATCAACTTTCGAATTTCACATGGATCAGCGCGACCGTCCTGGGCGCCCTGGTCGGGCAGTTCGTGCCGCCCGGCGCGTTCGGCATCGATTACGCCCTCACCGGCATGTTCATCTGTCTTCTGGTTATCCAGGTGTACGGCATGATCTATGTTATTACCGCTCTGATCGCGGGCCTTATTGCCATTGGGTGGTATGTCGTCATACCCGGCTCCTCTTACATCGTCGGCGCCGCCGTATGCGGGGCCACCATCGGCTATCTGCTGAAGCGCACGGCAAGGGGGCGCCTATGACGCCTGCGGACTACCTGCTTCTGTTCGGCGGCATGGGGTTGGTGACCTATCTTCCCCGGGCCCTGCCCCTGTTATACCTGGCCCACAGGGAAATCCCCCGATGGCTCGCGGACTGGCTCGGCCTGATCCCCGTTGCCATATTAAGCGCCCTGCTCGCCCCCATCCTTTTTGCCGACGAGGCAAGCCGCACCCTGGCATTCGGGAAGCCCGAGTTGATCGTTGCCATCCCCACGCTGTTGTTTGCCGTTAAAACCCAAAGCCTGGGCGGCACCGTGCTTGTTGGGATGCTGCTTTACTGGCTGGCCGGGGTGCTGCTTTAGCCGGGTTGGATCAGCCCCGCTGCGGCCATTCATCAAGCGTTCGCACTGCCGCAAAATAGCAGAACCGGTCCCACTCAAATTCCCGGAAGCTCACCGGACAGCGCAGCCGGACCTTGGCCTCCGATACATCGACCACC
>PUOB01000313.1 GCA_003551985.1 Desulfobacteraceae bacterium
ATTGACGGCATGAGCGTCATAGACGCCTTAGACAATTCCAGAAGCAGCTGTTTTATCAAAGCGTTTGCAAGCCTGGCCCGGGATCTTCAGCTTAATCTTGTGGCGGAAGGAATCGAAACCGAACACCAGAAAGAAGCCCTTAAAACATTGGGTTACACGATAGGCCAGGGGTTTCTCTTCAGTGCGCCTCTTTCGGCAATGGATGCAAGCGTGTTTCTGGATGCATACAAGAGTCAAGATGATGAAACAGGTACTATATCAGTCATCCCAAAGGCGCTTAAACATTTTTTAAATGAAGAGGCTTGTGACATTGCAGAAAAATATATTGACGGGGAGTTTCAGACGCCAGATCAAAGTTCAATGGGAAAAAACAGCGAAGATGAAGCAGGGTTTAAAGATAAAATCCCTGATTCAGTGATTATGACAAAACGCAGACAAAAGGGGTGTCATATGACAGGTAAAATCAGCGAAAATATTATTTATTGTCCAAATTGTGGTGGGAAGTCATTTACGGCGGGAACATTTATCTTTGGGTCTGACAGTCCTCAGTTTGAGATAAAAGAGTTTGCTTCAGAAGTTCTTGAACGGCAGTACCAGGTGAAAGGAGCCAAGCAAGGGGTTTGGAATTACGTCTGCGATAACTGTGGGGCTAAAATGACTTTTCGTATGAGGATCACCAGCAAAGAGCAGCTGATGTTTGATTCATCGTATGAAACCGCAGGTTAAAAACCGCTGCCGCCAGAAAAAGCCGGGTTTATAACAGGAGTTTTCAGAGATAAACCTCAAAAAAAGCTATAGAGCCACGCGCAGCGCGTCTTTTCGTCGACACGGGTTGTAAGACCCCACCGGCTCCACCCGGTGGTGAAGGCCGATTTTCTTGCTTGTGAAACATGACGGGAGCAAGGCGCATTTTTGGCAGGAATAAGAAATACTGATACCAAGCAAGTTGTGGCTTTTTCCAGTCTCGGCTTATTTTTAAAGCAAGATTATATTATTGACCCCCACTTCCACTCCTGTTAATTTTAGTTTTAGGTTCTCCCAGTCAACTGGATAGACAAGTACTAAAAAATGTCTTTTTACCGCAACCGTCAAAAAGGCCGGACAAAAAGGCCGGATATGAATTCTACGCACAAAACCCTTTTCTATCCCTCTTTGTTAGCCATTATTCTTTTTATTGTAGCCATAATCGGCTATTGGATGTTGCGTGCGGATCCTGAAAAGCGGATCACCAATGCATTGGGCATGGAATTCGTCTACATCGAGCCAGGAACGTTTATGATGGGTAGCCCGGAAGACGAGCCCGGGCGCCGGGGTAATGAAACCCAGCACGAGGTTACCCTTACCCAAAGTTATTACATCCAGACGACGCCCGTGACGCAGGGTCAGTGGAAGGCGGTTATGGGGGACAATCCGTCATACTTTGAGAATTGCGGCAGTGACTGTCCTGTTGAGTTTGTGTCCTGGTTTGATGCCCAGGAATTTATAGCTGCTCTGAATCAGCAGGGAGCCACGACCGGTTATGTTTTGCCCACCGAGGCCCAGTGGGAATATGCGGCTCGTGCGGATAGCACGACGGCGTTTGCCAATGGTCCGATTACGGAGACCGGTTCCGGTTATGATCCGGTGTTGGATCGTATGGGATGGTACTTCTACAATTCACAAGTGAATTATTCTCCAGCGATGCAGGGTAAAGGCACCCATCCGGTGGCACAGAAGGATCCCAATGCCTGGGGATTGTATGATATGCACGGCAATGTCTGGGAGTGGGTTGCTGACTGGTATGGTTCTTATCCGACGACAGCGGTGGTTGATCCTACCGGCCCTGCATGGAGCAATTTTCGAGTGATGCGTGGCGGCAGCTGGAACTACTTCGCCTGGAGCTGCCGTTCCGCCTACCGCGACTACATCAACCCGGGCATCAGATTCAGCTACATCGGGTTCCGGCTGGTCTTGCTTCCAGGTCATTGAGCCCGGCAGGTCAAGCAGGGAGGCGACATCCGGACATGGCCTGCTCCGCTGCGGCCATTGTCTCGGATGTCGCTGGGGCTGGTTATAGGCAGTTGCGGGTCACCGTCAGTGCAGAATAGCGGCTATCATGCCTCGAAGCGAAAATCCATCCCGTCATGCACATTATCAAAATATTCCGCCACGACTCTGTCGGCAAATTTAAAAATTTACCTGCCAACCGAATACATCAGAATATCCCTTTGTCTTTTATCTCGAATTCAATTGAAATGCCAATACTTTCTTGATACTAAATAATATCGTATCATTGCAATCCACAAACAAACCCTCTTCGGGAAAAAGCCTTATAATTTTACCAGGAACCACCCAATGTACAAGAAACCACTGCGCCGATCCCCGTCTAAAAAAGAGAGATCCGGGAAAGTGCGCCGTCTATCAAAAGACCAAATAATACGGGAGTATGGCATGAAATCAGTTGGCAAGTTGTCCAATAAAGAGCAGGTATTGTGGGCTTTAAAAGAATACACCACCACAGACCCGAAATCGGCTTTATCGGTTCGTGAGGCCATTCAAAAGGCTGGATTGAAATTTACCTCGTCTTCACACAGCGCCGCCATGGCATATGTCTGGAAAATATTTGGCACCGACAAGGGCGGAATGGGATTTTTTGACCGGGTAAAAAGAGGGCCCGGGTATGTATATTACAAGGCTACGCCTAAAGTGGATGATTATACCCTTGAAGAGCTTAAAAAACCGCATGCACGCAAAACGGAAAAAGCCCAGAAACCC
>PUOB01000035.1 GCA_003551985.1 Desulfobacteraceae bacterium
GAGCGCTTTGAGGTTTTAAAGCCCCTGGTCATGGGCACGCTCTCCAATATTGAAAACGCCGGGCCCGTCGATGCCTTGACCGGCCCCATTGTTAGGGGGGACGTGGACACCGTGAGGGCGCATGTTGCCGCAATCGGCAGGGATGCGCCGCAAATGCTCGCACTTTATAAAACGTTGGGGCGATACACGGTGGACATCGCATCCGAACGCCGCAGCATTACCGAAGATACCCGGCAATCCTTGCTTGCAGTCCTGTCCTAACGACTTCGTAAAAAGGCCAATATCTGCGTTATGCGCAATTTTCGAAGAATATCACGTACACCTAAGTACGCTCAATTCTTCAAAAATTGCGCAAGCCTTGATCTTGGCCTTTTTACAAAGTCGTCTGATCGCGACTTTTGATGGCGTCAGATCTTCCGTATGGTCAGCCGCCCCCCGAGGTTTTCATTGGCGGCTTTCAGCATCTCCTGGCTGGAAATGACCGCCACGCCCGACGCGGCGCTATCATTTCCAAGATATCGCCGCGCGACGGTTTTTACTTGTTCCAAATCCACTTTTAACAGGTTTTCCTTGAATCGCCGCCGGGTATCGTCGGACAATCCGACAAGCTGGTGGTAAAAACGCTTTTTGGCCGCGCTTTGGGGCGGGTTCGGGTGGTCGAAGTCCGAACATACCTGCAAAATCGCTTCCTTGATATCGGTTTCCCCGTAATTTCCGGACTCGACAAACGTGTAGGCCGCATCGTAGACCGACAGCGTGTTTTCTATATGCGGGTCCCGGTAGGATCCGAAATAAAACTGGCCGTTTTCAAGTTGGTAGATTGCAAACCCCCCGTAAGCACCGCCTTTTTCCCGGATCTCCCGGTGAAGGTACATGGACCTTAGAAGCTTGCTCAACACGGCGAGGGCGGGGGCGTCGCCATGGTCTATGCGGTTTGTTTCAATCACACGGGCGACAAAGGACACCGCGGTCGATGTTGCCCAGCCTTCAAAGGGCGTTTCCGGTTCCGGGGCGTATTGCGGCGCTTCAAACCCGGCATCCGGGTGATCCTTCAGTCCGCCGTAAATGGAACGGACACGTCCGGTCGCATTTTCAATGTCGGCGCTCTCCCCCACGAGGGCGGTTTCAATATTGTTTCGGGAGAACAACGCGCCTGCGATTCGTTTTAAATCATCGGCGATCGAGTGGAGATTTTCCTCTGAAAGATCGTCCGCAAGGCGTTTTATGGTCTGCAACTGGTAAATGCCGTGCCAGGATTCGTTGAGTGCGCTTGCGGTGGATAAATTTCTCGCTGCAAGGGATATCGCCAGGCGGTGACCGTTGTGGATAACCGATGATGACATATCGGAGTGCATTTCCAGCACAAGGGTTTTGAGCCGCTGCAAGTCCTGGAAGTCCACCCGGTAGAAGATGTTTTCAATAATATCGAATAAGGCGCCGGTGTTCCGGGAAAGGCATTTCCCGGCAAAGGTCACGATGGGTATGCAGGTCGATCCGTCGCCATGGAAGCTGCTGCCCGCTGAAACCGTCAGCCCGAGGCCGCCGGTGTACTGGTCGATCCGCCTCGCCATTTCCACGTAGTCGATATCCCCGGCGCCCATGCGGGTTAGCGTCCGGCAGAAAAGCGGCACCATGGGTATCAGTGCCACCGGCAGGGATTGGAGGCCCATCGCGGCGGTGTAGTAGAAGATGCCCGATGTCGGCTGCTCATAGCGGAAAAGGGCGCCATTATCAATGATATCCGTTTCGGATACGGTGTTGATATCGGGTGAAATGTCGTCTAAAGCCAGTGTGGGAAGGCAGGACGGGTCTTCGTCTTCATCTTGGCGGGAAGCGAGTTCTTCGGCATCCTTTTTAATTTTTTCAATATCCGCCTCGGATAGCGTCATCCGAAGCGACTCGAGCGCCGTCTGTTCTGCCTGGTGCTGTTTGGACCCCAGCTCCGGGTCCGGTTCCAGGGTAACCAACACCCGGTGGGGATTATCCAAAAGATATTGCCGAATACGGTTTTCAAGCAGATCACCGCTTTCAAGTTCCCGGTAAAAGCGTTCAAGCAGGGAGTCGAACTGCATTGTCGTTGCCGGATCGCCCTGGTGGATCCAGTCCCCGTTGAAGCGTAAAAGCAGCTTCAGGCCGTAGGGAAAGGGTGCGTTCGACACTTCCTTCCTGTAAAACTCGATCTGGTGGAGCGCGGTATCGATGAGCCGGCGGTCGATTCCCGTTTCGGCGAGGTCGGTTAACACGTCGAAAATAATCTTTTCGATCTTTTGGGCATCGCCGGCGTTCACATCTTTTAATCCGCAGGCGAACATCGTGTCCTTGTTTTCCGAGTCATAGCCGGAGCCGTCGCTCAGCGTGCTGCCCAGCCCCGAATCGATCAGGGCCTTTCGCAAGGGCGAGCCGGGATTGCCGATAAGGACCTGTTCGATAACCGTCATGACAAGGACCTCAAATGCATCCCGTATGTCGGCGCACAGCCACGCCACGCATGCCTGGCCCTTTTTTTCAAGGTTCTCGCCGGGGTCGATGGCATAATAATAGGCCGCTGTTTCAGGGCTTTCCCATCGGGGTTGGGATGGCACATCGGTTTCAGGGTCAATCCGGTCATAATTGGCCAAAACGGTTTCTTCAATGAATTCGAGATGGCCTTTGAGGGGAAAATCCCCGTAGGTGTAGAAAAAGGCGTTGCTCGGATGATAGTGGTGCCGGTGAAACGCCACCAGGTCCCGGTGGGTCAATTTCGGGATTTCCTC
>PUOB01000429.1 GCA_003551985.1 Desulfobacteraceae bacterium
GGACATGGCGGTAATGACCGACACCATCACGGATTTGGTGATGCAAAGCGGCGAGGTCGACGGCGTCGTGATCCACGGGGCCATGTCCTCGGGGTTCATGAAAGCGATCTACCCGCATCTGACCTACATGATGCCGCAGATGACCCTGGCAGATCTTCTGGGCCAGACCGAGCGGGATCTTTCGGCCACGGCGCGAAAACCCTTTGAGCACGGCATTCCCATGGCGGTCTCATCCTTTTTCGACCGGGAAGATGCCTATACCGAAGCCTATGAAGACAACGACGTGCCCGTCCTTGACTCGCCGGAAAAAGCGGCCCGCGTCATGGCCACCCTCGTGAATTATAAAACCATCCGGGACCGGGATCCGCATGGTGCAACCCCCGGGACGCCGCCGGATGCCGATCCGGCGGCCGAACAGATTATACACGATGCCGTCGGTAACGGCCGGCGCGCCCTTGACGAATACGCGGCCAAGAAGCTTTTGGCCTGCTACGGCATACCCGTTCCGGAAGAACGGCTGGCCCACGACCTGGACAGCGCGGTTGCCGCGGCCGCAGAAATCGGTTTTCCGGTGGTTCTCAAGGCTTGCGACCCGGATATCATGCACAAAAGCGATCAGCACCTGGTGCATGTCAACATCGCGGATTCGGATGGGGCGGCCCGGGCTTACCGGACCATACAGGAAGCAGCGGGCCGTGCCGTGCCGGTTCTGGCCGCGCGGATGATCCGGGGCGGTCGGGAGCTCCTGGCAGGCGTCACCTGGGATGACCAGTTCGGCCATTGCACGGCCTTCGGGGTCGGCGGGGTGCTCACGGAGGCCCTGAACGATATCGTTTACCGGCTGGCGCCGCTTGGCCCGGGGGATGCGGCATCCATGATCGCCGAAATCCAATCCGGAAAGCTCCTTGGCGGGTATCGCGGCATGCCGGAAGCGGACGTGGACCGCCTTGCCGGTATTCTGACGGTCTTGAGCCGGATCCCCGATTTGCATCCGCACATCCGGGAGATCGACATCAATCCATTGATCCTGTCCGGACCGGATCCTGTTGCCGTGGATGCGCTGGTGGTTTTGAAATAGGTGCGCGGGTGGGGTTGAAATAAACGATTGCGGCGTTCAGGCGGTGCCTGCTACCGATACTACCGATGATTATCCCGCTTCAGAAACCGCAGGATGCCGCGAAGGGGGTCCGGATAGCCTTTGGTCTGAAAGTGCCGGACGGTTTTTAATGCGGGCTTGCCGACCACCGGGATCTGCCAGATATAAGGGACGGTAAAACGGATATCGAGCAGCCTGGCCGGACCGGTTTTAAAATCCGGATCCCCGGTTTTTCGCCTGTCTTGCTCCGATACAACCGCATCCATTGCAAAACAAATGCGAATGCCGGATTTTTCAGCAGGTGTTCCGCCGCCGGTCGTCTTTCGTGGGGCCGGACCGGCGCCTTGCGTTGCATCCCGTTTTTCAAAGTTCTCGATTACCGCAAAGGCCCTTTCCACTTTTTTTTCATTGTCCTTCGGCACCGTCTTGTCCCTTCTTCCCGAGATGAATCAGGATATCTGCGATCGTTTCGACATCGGCAACGGCCTTGTCCGCCTGTTGACGCAGTTTCCGGTTGGCGGCCACGACTGCGGCGTACTCGTTGAGATTCAACCCCTGCCGGTTGAAATTTTCATAAATGCTTCGTGCGGGAAAGGCTGCCCTGAGGCATGTCACATGGGGCGGCAGTACCTGCTGAAAACGCGAATACTGTTTGTCGACACCCGCCTGCGGATGGGTGAACACGGGCAGCACATGAAACCGGTTTTTGGTTTCCGGCGCGGCGGCCACGATGGTCTTGATGACGGGGTAGAGGTTCTCCAGAAAAGCGGCTTCGTCATTGGTGGACGGGCGCATGGGGATCACCGCCACGTCGCAGAAAGCGCAGGCGAACCGGGTATGCAGCCGGCCGGTCCCCTCGCCGGGGATATCCATGACAATCAAGTCATTATGCTGGGCAATGGCCTTGATGCCTTCCTGGAACACGCCCTTCTGGGTGGTGGAAATATGATGAAACGACACCCTGCTGCAATCATAGCCCATCTCTTCCCGCTTCGACCACCAGTTCCGCAGGGTGCCCTGCGGATCGAGTTCTACCAGGGCAATGGATTCAAACGCCCGCGCCGCGGTTTTTGAAAACGCGGTGTTAAGGGCCAGCGTGCTCTTGCCCGTGCCGCCCTTGGTCTGGACAAAACCGACGATCATTTGTTTATTACCCCGCGTTTATTATCCTGTCTCATTCGTCCGGACCTTTGTATACCCGCCGAACCTTGAAATCCGATACAACGCGCCCGACACCCGGCATCACCCGTTCAAAGCCGGTAAGGACGCGGGTGACGATGCCCGGGGTGATCTCATAGCGGTTTTTCCGAATGCCTTTGATGATTTCATCGGCCACGGTTTCAGGTGAAAGCGCCGGTATCGTGCCGGCCAACACCCTGTTTTCCTCAGTACGAGAGGCGTTGACGCCGTCGAGCATGGGCGATTCAAATTCCGGCGGATATACGATATGAACCGTGATGTTCCGGAATTTGAGCTCCGCCCGGAGAGCCGCGCTCAGACCCCGCTGCGCGTATTTTGAGGCGCAATAGGCGCTGTATCCGAAAACGCCCATCAACCCGGCGGCCGAACAGATATTGACGATTCTGCCGCCCCCTTTTTTCTTGAGATGCGGCAGCACGGCCTGAATACAGTGGAGGGTTCCGTAAA
>PUOB01000120.1 GCA_003551985.1 Desulfobacteraceae bacterium
CCCGGGGGCCAGGTTACAGGGGCGATGGTTTGAATATGGTGCAATGACGCCCGAAGGGCCCGTGTTGCACAGGGGCTGGTCTTTTACTCCCCCGGATCAGCCATGACAGGCATGGGAAGGTAAGTAGGGGTAGGCGTTTTTTTCTCCTTCTGCGGGAGAATCTGCATCGCTATGGCCTGCAGCGCAAAACGGCATAAAGGGTATCCCTGTCGAGTACCGGCATGAAGTCATTATAGTCGAGCCCCGCATCAAAGACATAATCGGTCAGCAGTACCCGGATTCTTTGGATCAATTCATCATTGCTCCATGGTTTTTCAATATAACCGTTGATATCCGCCCTGTTGATGGCATCGATCGTTTCCCGGTGGGTTGCAAGCCCTGTCAAAAGCAGCTTTTTCGTCCGGTTGAACCGAAAATCCCTGTGAATATCGCTCAGGAAATCGACCCCGCTCTTGCCGGGCAGGACGTGGTCGCTGATCACAATGGCAAGATAGTATCCTTTTTGATCTATATCGTTCAAGACCGTTTCCGCTTCTTCGGCGGATTCGCAGGTGTAAATCGCGGTATATCCCCTGAAAAACGCCAGCGCATTTTTGAGGGCGACAAGAATTTCACGATGATCGTCTATGCATAAGATTACAGGTTTGGTCATCATTCATCTCCTATGGGCAGCCGAATATGAAACCTGGTGCTTCCGGGCGTGTTTTCCATGAATATTTTCGCTGCCCGCCGATTTTTTCATAATATGTCGAAAACAACGGTAAGTGTATAAATATAGCTATATGCCAGAAAAAGGCCCACCCCGCCGACAATCACGCCTGTTTTCATCATGTCCGCCGTTTCAAAATAACCCGAGCCGTGGGCAATGGCATTGGGCGGCGTACTGATGGGCATCGCCATGCCGAGCGAGCAGGCAAAAGTCACGGTGAGTAAAATGTATCGCAGCCCGCCGGCATCGTAAAGCGCCGGCAGTCCGGTACCGAGTGCCACCATGAGGGGAAGCAGGAGATTCGCCGTGGCGGTGTTGGAAATAAAGTTCGACATCACGATCGCCAGGAGGCTGGCAAAAGCCACGATAAGCAGCGGGGAAAACAAACCGAACGGTATTGCATCGATAACGTTTTGCGCCAAACCGGTATTCTCAAGCGCCATGCCCAGGGCAAGACCTCCGGCAACCAGCCAGAGCACGTCCCATTTGATATTTCTCAGGTCATGATGATTGATAACGGACGTGGCCGAAAAAACGCCGACCGGTATCATGGCCACGACGTAGGCGTTCATGCCGTGAATAAAATCGGTGAGCCATAAAAGAATGGTTCCCGTGAAAGTGACATAGACAATCACAGCCTTCCGGCTTCCGGGAAATCGCCCGCCGACGCGGGGGTCTATGCGCTGCGTTTCAATCGGGTAAAGCCTGAGGAGCAGTATCCACAAAAACAACAGCATGACGATGACAAATGGGACCGCAAACGCCATCCACTGGCCAAAACCAATGACGTATTCCTCCGGCAGGTACTGAATGCCGATAGCATTGGGCGGCGTCCCGATGATCGTGCCGATGCCGCCGATATTTGCAGCAAAAGGCACTGCCAGACCGAAAGCGGTCTTTCCCTTATCCCCTTCTTTGAACAGGGCTACCACGGGTGCCAGAAGCGCAAGCATCATAGCCGTGGTAGCCGTATTGCTCATGAACATCGAAAAAACGGCGGTAATGCACATAATGCCGAAAAGCACATACTTCGGGCCCGACCCGAAAGGACGCAAAAGCACATCGGCAAGATTTGTGTCCAGACGGTATTTGGTCGCCGCCATGGCCAGGAAAAACCCGCCGAGAAAAAGCATGATCACCGGGGAGGCGAACGTTGCCATGATCTCCCCGTACGGAATCGGGGTGCCGTAGTTTTCCGCATCCGCTGCGAGCTGAAACAAGATGAAACTCTTGTCGGAGATGGTAACCAGCAACAGAACAATGACCATTATCGACGTGGCGTAGACAGGTATCGGTTCGAGCACCCAGAAAAGTGCGGCGAAAATAAAAATGGCGATAAGACGGTGTTCGATAACCGTGAGATCGGGAATCGGTATGACCTGCGATGGGATCAGCCACACGGTAATGGGAACAATAATGGCAAAAAAAAGCTTTTTGTTTGAATTCATATGCCTGTTCAATCTATCCGGCCGGCCGGCATCCGTTTTACGGTTACGGTTTATGTATCAGTTCAACAACGTCGTTTGTTGGGGTGGTCTTTTCTTTGAGCATAATGCATCCTGTATTGCAAAAAGCTGTCCAAAGCGCATAAACGGATCTGAACGCTTTAAGATCCAATTATTCGTAGAGCCCCATAAGTCCTTTCAACTATTTTACCGTACGATGCATAACTTCTCCCACCTGTTCGGTGAACCTGAGATGGGCCCTGTAATCAAAGGGGGTGGGATCATGATTCTGGGAAATCAGGAATCTTATTTTGCCGAGAGTCTGAAGTTCCACCAATGCGGAATGGCCCCGGTTAGGTTCTATCCGGCTCAGGGACTTTTCCATCTGCCTGGGCGGCAGACCCTTTTCCCGGCGCGTCCAGACCCCGTCCGGGCCGCGGTAATCGAATATTCCCGATTCGGTACTTAGTGGCTGAACGAAAACCGTCTTTTTCGCCAATCTCTGCGTCCAGCTCAAATTTTAATCCTCAAAATACGCCAAGTATTCCTGCGGTTAAAATTTTCGCTGTCCTTGACCTTGACGAAAA
>PUOB01000421.1 GCA_003551985.1 Desulfobacteraceae bacterium
GGACATGGCGGTAATGACCGACACCATCACGGATTTGGTGATGCAAAGCGGCGAGGTCGACGGCGTCGTGATCCACGGGGCCATGTCCTCGGGGTTCATGAAAGCGATCTACCCGCATCTGGCCTACATGATGCCGCAGATGACCCTGGAAGATCTTCTAGGCCAGACCGAGCGGGATCTTTCGGCCACGGCGCGAAAACCCTTTGAACACGGCATCCCCATGGCGGTCTCATCCTTTTTCGACCGGGAAGACGCCTATACCGAAGCCTATGAAGACAACGACGTGCCCGTGCTTGACTCGCCGGAAAAAGCGGCCCGCGTCATGGCCACCCTCGTGAAGTATAAAACCATCCGGGACCGGGATTCGCATGGTGCGCACCCCGGGACGCCGCCGGATGCCGATCCGGCAGCCGAACGGATTATACGCGATGCCGTCGGTAAGGGCCGGCGCGCCCTTGACGAATACGCGGCCAAGAAGCTTTTGGCCTGCTACGGCATACCTGTTCCGGATGAACGGCTGGCCCACGACCTGGACAGCGCGGTTGCCGCGGCCGAAGAAATCGGTTTTCCGGTGGTGCTCAAGGCTTGCGACCCGGATATCATGCACAAAAGCGATCAGCACCTGGTGCATTTGAACATCGCGGATGCGGATGGGGCGGCCCGGGCTTACCGGGCCATACAGGAAGCAGCGGGCCGTGCCGTGCCGGTTCTGGCCGCGCGGATGATCAGGGGCGGTCGGGAGCTCCTGGCGGGCGTTACCTGGGATGACCAGTTCGGCCATTGCACGGCCTTCGGGATCGGCGGGGTGCTCACGGAAGCCCTGGACGATATCGTTTACCGGCTGGCGCCGCTTGGCCCGGGGGATGCGGAATCAATGATCGCCGGGATCCAATCCGGAAAGCTCCTTGGTGGGTATCGCGGCATGCCGGAAGCGGACACGGGACGGCTTGCCGGTATTCTGACGGCCTTGAGCCGGATTCCCGCTTTGCATCCGCACATCCGGGAGATCGACATCAATCCATTGATCCTGTCCGGACCGGACCCTGTTGCCGTGGATGCACTGGTGGTTTTGAAATAGATGCGCTGGTGGTTTTGAAATAAACGATTGCGGCGTGCAGGCGATGCCTACCGATGATTATCCCGCTTCAATAAGCGCAGGATGCCGCGAAGGGATTCCGGATAGCCTTTGGCCTGAAAGTGCCGGACGGTTTTTAATGCGGGCCTGCCGATCACCGGGATCTGCCAGATATAAGGGACGGTAAAACGGATATCGAGCAGCCTGGCCGGACCAGGCGTAACATCCCGATCCCCGGTTTTTCGCCTGTCTTGCTCCGATACAACCGCATCCATTGCAAAACAAATGCGAATGCCGGATTTTTCAGCAGGCGTTCCGCCTCCGGCGGTCGTCGTGCGTGGGGCCGGACCGTCGCTTTGCTTTGCATCCCTTTTTTCAAAATTCTCGATTACCGCAAAGGCCCTTTCCACTTTTTTTTCATTGTCCTTCGGCACCGTCCTATCCCTTCTTCCCGATATGAATCAGGATATCTGCGATCGTTTCGACATCGGCAACGGCCTTGTCCGCCTGTTGACGCAGTTTCCGGTTGGCGGCCACGACCGCGGCATACTCGTTGAGATTCAACCCCTGCCGGTTGAAATTTTCATAAATGCTTCGTGCGGGAAACGTCGCCCTGAGGCATGTCACATGGGGCGGCAATACCTGCTGAAAGCGCGAATACTGTTTGTCGACACCCGCCTGCGGATGGGTGAACACGGGCAGTACATGAAACCGGTTTTTGGTTTCCGGCACGGCCTGTACGATGGCCTTGATAACGGGATACAGGTTCTCCAAAAAAGCGGACTCGTCATTGGTGGACGGGCGCATGGGGATCACTACCAAGTCGCAGAAGGCGCAGGCAAACCGGGTATGCAGCCGGCCGGTTCCCTCGCCGGGGATATCCATGACAATCAGTTCATTATGATGGGCAATGGCCTTGATGCCTTCCTGG
Source organism: Desulfobacteraceae bacterium (assembly GCA_003551985.1). The sequence continues at coordinate 2,007 of PUOB01000421.1, forward strand.
AACACGCCCTTTTGGGTCGTGGAAATATGATGAAACGACACCCTGCTGCAATCATACCCCATCTCTTCCCGATTCGCCCACCAGTTCCGCAGGGTGCCCTGCGGATCGAGCTCAACCAGGGCAATGGTATCAAAAGCCCGGGCCGCGGTTTTTGAAAACGCGGTGTTAAGGGCCAGCGTGCTCTTGCCCGTGCCGCCCTTGGTCTGAACAAAACCGACGATCATTTGTTTATTATCCCGCGTTTATCATCCTGTCTCATTCGTCCGGGCCTTTGTATACCCGTCGAACCTTCAAATCCGATACAACGCGCCCGACACCCGGCATCACCCTTTCAAAGCCGGTAAGGACGCGGGTGACGATGCCCGGGGTGATCTCATAGCGGTTTTTCCGAATGCCCTTTATGATTTCATCGGCCACGGTTTCAGGTGAAAGCGCCGGTATCGTGCCGGCCAGCACCCTGTTTTCATCGGTGCGGGAGGCGTTCACGCCGTCGAGCATGGGCGATTCAAATTCCGGCGGATATACGATATGAACCGTGATGTTCCGGTATTTGAGCTCCGCCCGGAGAGCTGCGCTCAGGCCCCGCTGCGCGTATTTTGAGGCGCAGTAGGCGCTGTATCCGAAAACGCCCATCAACCCGGCGGCCGAACAGATATTGACGATTCTGCCGCCCCCTTTTTTCTTGAGATGCGGCAGCACGGCCTGAATACAGTGGAGGGTTCCGTAAA
>PUOB01000149.1 GCA_003551985.1 Desulfobacteraceae bacterium
AAAGCCTTGGAATACCGGCCGAAACCGCGGAGGGCTACCTTTTTCCGGACACCTATTTTTTCGAGAAAAACCCGTCTGAAAAAGCCGTTATCCGGGCCATGGTCGACCGGTTTCACGCCACCTTCCCCCCGGAGTGGGAATCGCGGGCGGCGCAACTGGGATTCAGCACCCATGACGTCGTGACCCTGGCCTCCATTATTGAAAAGGAAACCGCCCTTGACCGGGAGCGTGCGATGGTATCGTCGGTTTTTCACAACCGCCTGGCGCGCAATATGCGCCTGGAAAGCGATCCGACGGTGGTCTACGGTATCGAGGATTTCGACGGCCGGATCCGGACCCGGCACCTGCGGAAAAACACCCCTTACAACACCTATGTTCACCGGGGCCTTCCCCCCGGCCCCATTGCCAGCCCCGGGTTTGCCTCGCTCCATGCAACCCTTTACCCGGCGGAGACCGACTACCTGTTTTTTGTGGCAAAATCGGGGCGGGAACATCATTTTTCGGAAACGTACGAGGAGCATCGCCGGGCGGTGGAGAAGTATATTCTGGGGCGGTGAGGAAGATGGGGATGATGCGCATCCGATGACCTAAGCCGGGCGAATGATTATTCGCCCCTACGGGGGGGTACAGGTTCGACGGGCCGGGCACAGATTCGACGGGCCGGGCGAATGATTATTCGCCCCTACGGGGGAGGGCACAGGTTCGACGGGGGGGGCGAATGGTTATTCGCCCCTACGGGCGGGGGGTGCGGGAATAGACGTCATCCGCGAGGCGCCCTCTCGCCCCCCCGGGATTGACCAGGTCATGGTACCCGGCCGCCGCGATCATGGCGGCGTTGTCGCCGCACAGGGCGATATCGGGGATGTGGAGGGTCAAACGGCCGGCTGCGGCGGCTTCGGACACCCTTTCCCGCAGGCGCCGGTTTGCGGCCACGCCGCCGACAACGGCGATATCCCCGCACCCGGTTTCTTCGGCCGCGTGAAGCAGCTTGCCCGACAATACATCGACCACGGCCGCTTCAAACCCCGCCGCAATATCCGCCACGTGCTCCCGGTAATCCGCATGGGTCTCGATGTATCGCTTCACGGCCGTTTTCAACCCGGAAAAGCTGAAATTATAACCGTTTTTATCCAGCCACGCCCTTGGGAAACGGATTTTTTCAGGATCCCCCTGCCGCGCCAGTTCCGAGACGAGAACGCCGCCGGGATATCCCAGCGCGAGCATCTTTGCCACCTTGTCAAAGGCTTCCCCGGCGGCGTCGTCCATGGTCTGCCCCATGAGGTGCGCGTCCGTATGGGATAAAACGTGGTAGACGCCCGTATGCCCACCGGAAACCAGCAGCGCGACAAAGGGAAAGGCGGGCCTTGAATCGCCCAGGAAAACGGAATTGAGGTGCCCCCTGAGATGGTCCACACCGACCCAGGGAATGCCCCGGCCGTAGGCCAGGGCCTTTGCAAATGAAAAGCCCACGAGAAGCGCCCCCACGAGCCCCGGGCCGCGGGTGGCGGCAATGGCGTCGATGTCCGCCAGAGCGATGCCGGCGTCCGAGACCGCCCGGTCCACCACGGTGCAGATGTTTTCCAGGTGCTTTCGGGAGGCCAGCTCGGGGACCACCCCGCCGTAGGGATGGTGTACCGCCGTCTGGGACGCCACCACGGAGGAATGCACCCTTACGCCGTCTTCGACCACGGCGGCAGCGGTTTCGTCGCAGGAGGTTTCAATACCGAGGATCTTCATGGCCGGGGATTTTCATGGCTATATTTTACGGCAGGGGGGTTATGCATCCGACCACTGGATACGGCCTTTGTCCGATTTACGGCGCTTGACCACCTCGCCGATGACAAAAGCCTTGTCTTCCATGCCCAAGAGCCGTTCCACAACGTCCTGGGCCGCGGCATCCGGCACTACGGCGATCATGCCGATGCCATTGTTGAATGCCCGCATCATTTCGCGGCCGTCGATGTTGCCGGCTTTCTGGAGGAACGGAAAAATGGGCGGAATATCCCAGGATTTCTTGTAGAGCACGGCGTTTGTCGCCTGGGGGATGACCCGGAGCAGATTTTCCTCGATGCCGCCGCCGGTGATATGGGCCAGGGCATGAATGGGAAGCCCCCTGACCAGGTTCATGACCGTATCCCGGTATATCCGGGTAGGCGTGAGCAGTTCTTCGCCAAGCGTTTTGCCGAGTTCCGGCACGTGGGTATCCACGTCCATTTTCAAAACATCAAAACAGATTTTCCGGACCAGGGAGTAGCCGTTGCTGTGAAGGCCGGTGGAGGCGATGCCGATCAGCTTGTGGCCGACCCGGATTTCGGATCCGTCGATGATTTTGTCATTATCCACAAGGCCCACGCTGAAACCGGCCAGGTCATATTCACCCTCTTGATAAATATCCGGCATTTCGGCGGTTTCGCCGCCGATGAGGGCGCATTTCGCCTGGCGGCAGCCCTCGGCTATGCCTTCGATGATTTTTTCGGCGACATCCGGCTTGAGCGACCCCATGGCGAGATAGTCCAGGAAGAAAAGCGGCCGTGCGCCCTGCACGACAATATCGTTGACGCACATGGCCACCAGGTCGATGCCGATGGTATCGTGACGGCCGGTCATGAAGGCGATCTTGAGCTTGGTGCCGACGCCGTCGGTGGCGCTCACCAGCACGGGCTTTGAATAATTTTCGGTATTCAGCGAAAACAGGCCGCCAAACCCGCCGAATTCGCCCATGACACCGGCAC
>PUOB01000036.1 GCA_003551985.1 Desulfobacteraceae bacterium
AACCGGCACCACCGGCAGAGCGGGTTTATCAGACCTTTTGCGGCACCTGATATCATGGCTCTGTCCTGAAGCGGTTATTTTCCTGAAATGAATTAAAAAAACAGCCTATTAAACTCCTGCTTTGCGAGAACAGCCCGGAACGATGCTGTGGGTAAACAACGTCCGGGCCCGTTCATTCATGCTTGTTAAAACCGGCTTCAGCCGGTTTTTTGCATACGATTGTAGTTCCTGCCGGAATATCCGGCCTGCGACGTTTTTTGCGAAACCCTGTCGTTTCCGCCGGAGTGCCCGACCATTGCCTCGAGTTCGGAGACCATACGCTCCATTTCATCCGCCTGGGAAGACAACTCCTCTGCCGCGCTGGCGGATTCTTCGGAGTCGGCGGCGTTTTGCTGAACCACCTTGTCCATTTCCGAAACCCCGGTGTTTACCTGTTCGATACCCTGGGCCTGTTCCTTAGAGGCTGCCGAAATTTCAGATATCAGGGCGTTGACCTTTTTCGAACTCGCCTGGATGCTCAGAAGCTGCTTGGACACTTCTTCCGTCACGCTTACGCCGTTGTCAGCATTTTCCTGAGACTTTTCAATGAGCTCGGATGTGTTCTGCGCTGCTTCGGCACTTCTCCTGGCGAGGTTTCTGAGTTCCTCGGCAACAACCGCAAACCCCTTGCCGGCTTCCCCCGCGCGAGCGGCTTCAACCGCGGCGTTCAATGCCAGCAGGTTGGTCCAGCTGTTCAGGATTTGTCCTGCCCCAGCCTGAACAGGTGCAGGGGCAGCGGTTCGGTGGCAATCTGCCGAATCGTTCCCGGCATGCGGTTTTTGGTCAGGATCAGGCTGTTGGCGTATTTTCCGATTTGTTTGAGATCGCCTGGCCGCAGTTGGCCGGTCCATTTGATTTCTATGGGATGGAAACCACTTCCGTCCACATAAGCGACATCCACCTCGCCCTTGGCCTTGATGTAATACGTGGGAAAATGCCGGCGATAAAGGCCGACCACGCAGGCTTCGACCAGTTTACCGCAGTCCTCGGGGCTGTCCAGAAAGGGCCGCAGACGCTCGGTGAACGGGTCTTTTGCCGGGTTCAGCCAGGCATTGACCGCATGCAGGATAAACGGATCGGTGAACATCACCTTGCGGGCCTTTTTCGGGGCGGCTGTCAGCTTGTCTTCCTGCAAGGCCGGCTGAACATAGACCACATCCATGGATTCCAGCAGGCCGATATAATCGGCAACGGTCCGGGGATGGTCGATGGCAAGATCCTGACACAGCGCATTCCAGGTTACCTGGGAGCCCAGCCGTCTCAAAACGGCCTGAAGGACCTGGCGCAGATAATGCTCCTGCTTGTTGCGTTTGATCATATCCCCACGGATCCAGTCGCTGTAGACGGCAAAGGTGGCCGGAGGGATGCGGTCTTCCCCGGCCAGGGCGTTGATGGCGGTCAAAAAACCGCCGTGAACCAGAAAATTGTTGAAGGCCGAAAACAGCCGCTCCATAACCCCGGCATTGAATTGCGGGACAGGCGCCATCAGGGCCTCGCATTCCCCGGCGCTCAGGGACCCGCTCAGGGTGACCACCTCATTAAACCCAAGGGGAAAAACCTGAAAATCAACATGGTCCGCCATCCCTCTTCTTCCGGGAAAACACATCCGGGCTTCTCTGATGATCATCATGTCCGAGCCGGACAGTACCAATATAACATCTTCCAAAGCGCCGCTGTCGGCCAGGTATTTCACCCCCTTGTCCCAGCCGCGGATATAGGTGACCTCATCTATGATGACAAAGCGCATCCCGCCGGGTTCGGCGGCCTGCAAATGGTCGCCGATCAGGCGAACCAGGGCATGCTGGTCGTCGATCAATTCCCCGCTGAAAAAAACAATGGCATGGGGATGGACGCCACTTTTCAGAAGATGGGCCATCCATTGCTTGAGCAGGGTGGTTTTGCCGACCTGGCGGCCGCCGCTGACTGTATAAATGCCGGGTATTTGAACCGGCAGCCGGTGGATCAGCGGAAAATCCCACACCAGGGTCTGACGGCTCAGGACCTTCAAATGCGGGTCCTGGGAAAAGAAGTGGTCCGGGCTTTCCAGATGCAGGTTGTGCGGTGAAAAGCGAATATCCATGTTATTCCTTAACCAATGAATAAATTTATTCAATGCACGTTGAATATAAATTTATACTTCTGAAAAATCAAGAAAAAAGGTGTAATGTTTGGATCATCTGTTTGAAAAATAACAGATAACTTACCATTCCGGGAAAGTATACAACGCAAAAACAAAAACGGTTTATCGGGAGCGCAAGGCGGGTGCGGGTTTTGTTATGTCCGGGACCAACCGCAGGTACACGGAGGCCCCCGGCTTTTCATTTTTTCTTGAAACAGGCCATGGCAAATGCTTATTGTAAATTGATCAGGAATGAGGCAGATCATGACTGCCATAGTGCATGATCCCGCCGGCATGGCGCAAAAAGGCATGCACCAAGGGCTGCATGATACGGTACACTGCCGAAAAAGCCCGAAACCCGAAGCCAAAGCGAGGAATAAGAATGGCCAATTTTAACGGTGTTAACCATCTGGCGCTGGTAACCCCGGATATGGATATGACCATCCGGTACTGGCGGGATCTGCTGGGCTTCCGACTGGTGGCGGGCCTTGGTAACGAACGGTTCCGGCACTATTTTTTCGAATTGTCGGAAACCGACATGGTTGCCTTTTTCGAATGGCCGGGTGTGAAAC
>PUOB01000399.1 GCA_003551985.1 Desulfobacteraceae bacterium
ACGGGGTGGACGGTTTTAATAACATGATAGATTGGTTCCAAAAACTACCAGGTAGAATGAAAGAGTTCGGCCAGGATATGATACAAGGCCTAATAGATGGTATAAGAAATATGGGTGGTAGACTAACAGGTGCTCTATCAGATATTGTTGGTGGTGCTATTGACGGTGCTGAAAGCCTATTGGGAATTTCCTCTCCATCGAAAGTGTTCGAAGAAATGGGAAAAAATGTCGGCCTTGGATTCGAGAAGGGAATAGACAAAATGGGAGCTAGTGTAGAGGTCAAAATGCAGGGTATGGTAGACCCTTCAGGAATAGAAACATCTAAAGGCCCCGTAAACATAACAAACAACTTCGCACAAACAGAAATGGACGTAGACGCCTTATCAAGGAAACTTAATTTTCAAATGCAAACTATATGAGTTTTAAAATAGTATATAACGGGTATGAAATAGACAACACGAACGGTGTTAAGATATATAACATGGCTGGGGTAGATTCAGTAGAAATAAGAACTTCAGAGGATTACCTAACAGGTACAGACGGGGGTGCTATATGGGAACAATTCTATGGAATGAGAACTATCACACTAGAAGGCTCAATAGTTGGAGATGATGCTTCAGATTACTTTGCTAAGAAAGCTCAGTTAGTTGAGGCTTTTTCTTTAAACGGTGAAAAGGACTTAACTATAACTAAATGGGATGGAACTCACAGAAAGATTCCAGCCAGAACAATAGGGATGCCAGATATAGCAGAAAGCAGGGATGAACCTTCAACCTATTGTACCTTTCAAGTTCAGTTGAGATGCCCCACCCCATTCTTCCAAGATGATGGATTTACTTCAACTATAGATATATCAGGTGTCGGGGGGTATCCTGTAGGTCAATGGACCGAGGTAGAAGAAGAGGATGGTGAATTTGATACAACTACAGGAATGCCAATAGAGACCCCAGTACCATTTACTAATGATCTTGTAGATATAAACGTATTAGGCCAAGTTAACACAAACCCAGTTTATGAAATACACGGTAACATCACAAACCCTTCAGTAAGAAACATCACCACAGGCCAGTTCTTTTCAGTAAATACCACCGTAAGTAATGGAGAGATCCTAACAGTACAATTACAAGACGGGGTAACTTCAGCAAGGAAAAACGGTGCTAATATGATTAACTTCTTTAACGGCCATTTCATTCCTCTAGTACATGGAGTGAATACTTTAAGACTAACGGGCTCCACGTTCAGCGGAGGTGTAAAGTGTGATGTAACTTATCGAAATAACTATTTGAATTTATGAAGTACCAAATTGAGTTCTACAGACTAGATGTTGAAAGCCAAGAGTTTGAATATCTAGGTAATACAACTTCATACAAGGGCTTGAGCTTTGCTAACCGTCTTAACGACTTAGGGGGTGCTACATTTCAATTAAACTTATTAGACTCCACTTGTAACGCTAGGAATTTAAGAAAGTATGTTAATCAAGTGGCAATTAAGAAGGGAAATACTGTCCAATTCTTCGGCCCTATTGTAGATATAGCAGGTGAATATGATGAAGATGGAGGGTATGCAGATATACAATGTGCTTCTTATTTGTATCATCTAAGAAGTCGCTACACAGACGCTTCTAAGACCTACACAGGGGCTGAGCAGTCTACAATAGCATGGGATTTGATAGACACCGTCCAAGGCCGAGATAACGGCTTTCTAGGCATTCAGGAGGGCACGTTGACAACCACAGGGGTAACAAGAGATAGAACATATGAATACGGGAGGGTTTCTCACTTGTTGGTGAATTTGAGTAACGTAATTAACGGGCTGGATTTTTCTTTCACACCGATACTAGATGGTAATAATAAAGTAACGCATGTTAATTTCAATACACACTATCCTCTAGGAAGTTTGCGAACCGACATGGCGGCCCTACAGATTGGTGAAAACATTAAACTGAAGAATTTCAAAACTCAAAGCCCATTACATAACAAGATTACAGGTATAGGGGCTGGGCTAGTAGACCCCATTACTTCAACGGCTGAAAACACTTCTTTACAGAAAGCCATAGGAAGAAGAGAACACATAATCGACAAGCGAGATATATCAATTCAAGACACCTTAGATGAAAGGGTAAATACTTATTTGAATGAAGAGAGTGTTGATAGATTAGGCGTGATGATTAGTTTGTATCCTGATAGAACCCCAGCACTAGGAGAAGTCGGGCTTGGAGATAGACTAAACCTAGATATAGAGAAAGGGGAGTTTTTAAAGATTAAAAGGGACTATAGAATAATAGGCATTGAGGTTAGTGTAGATATAAATGATGCCGAAGTAATAAGTTTACAATTTGAATAATATGTCGATATTAACAAACGAAAAAGACTTCTTAAACAAAATTAAAGACCAGGAAGATAACTTAGTTGCTTTAAATAGGCTTAAAATTCAAGACGCTGAGATAGGTAACGAACAAATAGACACATTAGCAGCAGATAAGATAACTACAGGGACTTTAGATGTCGATACAAGAATAGTTGTTAATGACGGTACTAACGACAGGGTAATAATAGGTAAAATAAGTTAAAGAATCTATGGCTGAAGAAGATGTCTCAATAAAAGTCAGTAGAAAGGGGTTCAACGCTGGCACTTGCAGCGATAAACAGCTAGCAATGTCTAGTGAGTGGAACTTACTACCTTTGGAAGCTGAGGGGGTGTTTGAAGTAAATAATACTTTGACAGCTC
>PUOB01000145.1 GCA_003551985.1 Desulfobacteraceae bacterium
CAAAATACGTATCAGAGCGCACCTGGAGCCCCGCCCAAAAGATCGTCGAAATGCCCGGCGGGCAAATCAAGCTGACCTTTACCACGTCCTCTCGGCCGGAACTGGTCTCCTGGATTTTATCGTTTGGCGCGGAAGTCCAGGTCCTGGCGCCGGACTGGCTGGCTGAAGAAGTTTCCGGGGTTATCAAGGCCATGGCGGAAAGGTATGCGCACGGGGCCTAGTATGCAACGATGCGGGTTGTGAAAGCTATTAAACCCTGAAGGCCCTGCCGGAAAAAGCGTTTTTCTTCAGGGTTCTCCCGGGAAAAGATACGGCAGGGTTTACTTCGTTGACGACCCGACCACCGGCAGGTTGAAGGTGTCCTGATACCGTAGAGGCGTATACCGGGCTTCCTCTACATCGCGCAGTCGATAATCATGTCGCCGTCAGCTTAAATCAGTAAATACAGGCATCCAGAATAGATAATACCTCGGCCAGAAGAACGCCGCTTTTCTCTTCGATCCGCTTTGCCCCGCGGGAGCGGAAATCAACGGATTTCACCTGTTCCACCATGACGTATCCGGTGAGTTCACTTTCCTCCGGAATCGCAACATGAAAAGGCAAATTGCGGAAAGTGTTTGTAATCGGGCATACAATGGCCATGCCGGTTCCCCTGTTGAACAGCCTCTTGCTGATAACCAGGGCCGGGCGGCGGCCCGTTTGTTCATGCCCGGACTGGGGATCAAATGTCAGCGCGACAATATCACCCTGCCCGGGAATATAGGCGGCCATTTACAATTCCTCCCTGCCGGAGGGCTTACCCCAGTCAACTTCTTCCGGAAGGTGGTCTTCGGGGATGCGGGCCACAAGGTCTTCCAATCTGTATTTGCCCCGGATTTTTCTTGCCGGCACTATTACCAGAGCGCTACCTTCGACGCTTATTTCAACTTCATCGCCAGCCTTGAGGCCGACGCTTTCAAGCAGATCCTTGTTCAGCCGCAAGCCCTGGCTGTTTCCCCACGTCTGGATCTTCGTCTGCATGGTTGCCCCCCTCCTTTGAAGTATATCCGAAGTATATACATTTGAGAGAGCACGATCAAGCCAAGAAGCGGTCATTTTGTTTGTGCTGACGAATCCACGATTGCATGGCCTCGGGGGACATCACTTCAGGGTTGCCATAATCTTTTTCCCCCGCAGCTTCCAATTCCAGGGGCAAATGGTCAATAATCCTTTCCAGGTCCTTGTAGTCAATGATCTCCTCGTCAATGACACGCGCCATTTGTTGGCTGGCAGGCGTTTGGAGCAAATGATATCGTCGCATGGACTTTAAGAGCCCCAAAAGCAGCGTCTCCCATGTCGTCATCGGCTGCTGCTTTGCCGTTGCCGACTCGGCCGCAGAATCGAGAAAGGCAAACGGGGTTTGCGCAAACGCTTCCTCACGGGCAATGAAAGCGGCCATCCAATCGGTGTCAAAAGAAAAATCAAAAACCGTGGGGTTGGAAATTATCCCCTGGAGAAGATGACTTTCGTAAAGCTTAAAAGCAGCCTGCGTATCCAAAATGCCGCGAGAAAATATAGCCTGTCCAATCATGCGCTGCATGTGACGCAGATTTTTGATGCCGATACCCCAACGGGCGCCGTCTTTAACCAGTACCGAATCCGGATGCTTGCGGTTGCCAAGTACAACCCTTATCCCGTCTTGTATAAACGGCCTCAGCAACAGCCCGATTTGCCCCAGATGTACCGAATTGTCTGCGTCGGTATAGATAACCGCGTCCGCGCCATCCGCGATCGCCTGGCTGCAGCCCAGAATAATCGCACCCGCCTTTCGTGAATCATCGACCGAGGCGAGCCCCCGCAGGGGGCCTGAAGCGGCGGGCAGATATTCGGCCAGAAACATAACCCGGATTTTATGATTTCGATCATACCTGGACGCAATGTGGCGGGCCACTTGACCGCTGCCATACGGGCAGCCATCATCAACAGGGTAAAGGGTCCAATCCACACCGGTTTCCCGGCACACCCATTCCAACTGACGGATTTTGTTTCGGAGTGAGTCTTCACCATGCGGATTGGCAGTGCTTTTCGGCTGCAGGCGGTTTTGTTCGCCCCACATGGCAAACACGACCCCAATTTTCAGCAGTCGGTCGTTTTCCAAGAGAAACAAACGCGAACGCGCCAATTTGGCGGCGATCTTAAATTCCAGACGGGCGGTTGGCCGGCGTGACATGTCTACCACATCGGCAATCTCAATATTTCTGTCAAGCATCGCATTGGCGAGCGTCAGTACGCTCGCCTGGTGGCCAGGTTCTGTTAAATCAAAGTATTCTTTGGCATCGCCCATTAAACGCGCAAGATGATTTATGGCGCCCTCCATGCTTTTTGTAGTCAGGTTTTATCGACACATGCATTGTGCCTGGCGGATGAATAATTGCTGCAACGCAGTAGATGGGGCTTTTTACAACGCAATCAGGTTTTTTACCATAAAAAACGTTATATGAACAGATGGCAGGCAGCAATTTGGTAGGGGAATACGGCCAAGGCAAGGTCCGGGCCAAGGCCCAAAAAAACAGCGCCCGGATGGTTGACACGGACCTGTTCCGGTTTTATTTAAGTCTTTTACAATCCTGCAAATCAGGCGGATAAACCAGAAGCGGAAAGAAAGACATGAAAAAGCTCTGCATCATAAAACTGGGCAGCACGTATCCGGACATGAAATCCCGGTTCGGGGATTTTGA
>PUOB01000437.1 GCA_003551985.1 Desulfobacteraceae bacterium
ATTTTGGGGAGCCCCGGGCGATCGTCGATTTCGATGCCGTGTTCATTCCGGATTCCCCCCGGGTGGCCGGCCTCATCATCCCGCAGCTTCGCTATTACGATATCAGCGATGTCCACCTGCTCGGCACTCACCTGTGGCACTCGCAGCGGCTCATCGACACTGCCGGCCGCCAGCTCCGGCAGGTGGTCATACCGGAAGGGTTTTTCGCGCAGAGCCGGAATCCCGTTGTCGGGCGGTTCGTGGACCGGTTCGGCGATATTTACGCCGATGCGCCGGGGATCATCGAGGCGTCGGGATACGACTCGGCCATGATGGTTTTCGAAGTGATTGCCCGCCCGGATGTCGACAACCGCGTGGCGGTTAAAAATGCGCTGCTGGACATGCCTCCCTTTGACGGCGTGACCGGTGAAACCGTCTTTGACGATACAGGGGATGCCGTAAAGGACCTCTACCTGCTGGAGGTTGTGCGGGGGGGGTTCCGGGAGATTCGTTAGGTTTTTGATGGTTTTTTGATGCGCTTCCTTCGTCAGCGCATCCTATGAGGGCAGCGCATCCTAATCAGGCCTCGTTCAACATGCTGCCCTGGCCGGTGGCCTCCAGGACCGTCTGCCAGAGCTTGCCGCCCGGGTTGACCTGCTTTCGTTTCCCCGCGGTGAGCGACACCGGCACGTGCACGAAATGGTTGTTCCAGTGCCCCACGATCATGTCGGTCTTGCCCGCCATGCCCGCATGCACCGCGTCCCGTCCCAGAAACGTGCAGTACACATGGTCGTTTGCATTGGCCGGCAGACTCCTGACCATGTAGCTCGGGTCGATATATTTGATCGAGATCTCCATGCTTTTTTTCGTGAAATGCTCGGTGATGCGCTGTTTCAGGTATATGCCGATGTCGTGGAGCTTGAGGTTGCCGGACGCATCGTACTGCTTTTCATGTTTTTCAAAAAACTTCTGCCCGGCGCCTTCCGCAATGAGGATGACGGCGTGCTTCCGCCGTGTAAGGCGCTCCTCCAGTTTTTTCAGCAATCCGTTTTCGCCTTCCAGGTCGAAGTCGATTTCAGGGATCAGGACAAAGTTGACGTCCTGCTGCGCGAGCGTGGCGGTGGCCGCGATAAACCCGGAATAACGCCCCATGAGCTTGATCAGGCCGATGCCGTTGGGATACCCCTCGGCTTCCATGTGGGCCCCTTTTACGGCTTCCGTGGCGATATCCACGGCCGAGTCGAACCCGAACGACTTGGAGACCAGGTGGATGTCGTTGTCGATGGTTTTGGGGATGCAGATGACGCTGATTTTCAGGCCGCGTTTTTTGATGGTCTTGTCAATGGCGGATGCCGCCATGAGGGTACCGTCCCCGCCGATCATGAAGAGGATGCCGATGTTCATGCGCTCCAGGCAGTCGACGATGGCCTCGATATCCTGCGGCCCCCGGGATGAGCCCAGAATGGTGCCCCCCATTTCGTGGATATTGACCACCCGCTCGGGGCTCAGCTCCACGACCTCGTGGCGGTATTCGGGGATGAACCCCTGGAGGCCGTAGGGGAAGCCATAGATGTGTTTGACCCCGTAAATGTAGTGGAGCTCAAGCACGATGGAACGGATGATGTTGTTTAAGCCCGGGCAGAGGCCGCCGCAGGTGGTCACCGCGCATTTGAGCTTGCTGGGGTCGAAGTAGATTTTTTTGCGGGGGCCCGCCTGTTCAAAGGCCGCGGGGGTTTTGCCGGCCTTGATCATCTCCACGATCTTATCCGGGTGGAGCTGCACCAGGACCTTTTCAGTTTCGTTTTTAAAAATCCGCTCGTCCGCGCCAAGCAGTTCCTTGAGGATCGGGGAGGTTATCCGGGGTTCGCCCAGCGAGTCAATGGTCGTGTCGAGTACGTCAAAATCTTCTTTCAGCATGATATTTACCTTGTTATAGTGCGTTTTGAGCGGTTTATACGCCGTTAAACTTTACTGCGCCCTTGCCCAGGATATCGTGCAGGTGCACGGTGCCCACCAGAGTGCCGTTGGGATCAACAACCGGCATCACGGTGATCTGGTGGGTTTCCATGATATTGAGCGCCTCGTAGAGCGGCATTTCAGGCAAAAGGGCCCTGGGGTTTTTTGTCATCAGGGCTTCGACCGGCTGTTCATGGATGGCTGTCTTCGCGACCACCATGCGCCGGATGTCCCCGTCCGTGATAATGCCTTCGATCTTCCCGTTTTCTGCGGTGATAAAAATAACGCCGAGCTTTTTTTCGTCCATGACCCCAAGGGCGTCGTCCATGCCCGTGCCCACGGGCACCGCCGGTATTGCATGGCCCGTGAACATGATGTCCCTTGCGCTGAAGGACAATCGCTGCCCCAGCTTGCCGCCGGGGTGAAATTTCTGGAAATCGCTGCTTTTGAATTTCCGGCGGTTTATCAGGACAACCGCCAGGGCATCCCCCATGGCCAGCTGGGCCGTGGTGCTGCTCGTGGGGGCGAGCCCCAGGGGGCAGGCTTCCTTGTCAACGCCCACGTTGATAACGATGTCGCTTTCCCGGGCCAAAGTCGAGCACGGGTTGCCCGCAAAGGCGATAATGGGGCATCCGATGCTCCGGATGCTGGGTAAAAGGATATTCAGCTCGTCGGTTTCCCCGCTGTTTGAAATGGCGAGAAACACGTCGTTGTCCGAGAGAATGCCGAGATCGCCGTGCATGGCCTCCACCGGGTGCAGAAATATCGCCCGGGTCCCGG
>PUOB01000288.1 GCA_003551985.1 Desulfobacteraceae bacterium
GTGGAAATCGGGCCGGATGATATACGGGAACACTTTTGATTTAAAGGTGTCAATAAGCGATTCCAGTAAATCCTGCTTTTCTTTTGCATCGACAAACTGCCGTACATTCCGGTGTTCGTAAACCAGGGGGTCGCCAATCGCCGCCCGGAGTTCGTCCGGATGAGGCAGTGCGGCCGGTTTGGTCCGGTACAGGCTTTCAACAGGGATTTCAAGCCGGGCCGTCAGGGCAACCTGCCAGCGGTCGGCCGGCAATTGCTTGGAATCATCGAACAACCGCAGTGTGATAGTATTTTCAAGGGCAAGGGTTTCAATAAGCCGCTTGTCTTGCGTCTCCGTATGGTTGTCCATGTATGGCCTCTGTAAGTTCGGTTTTGCAGTTGTCCGGGATTTCTAAGACCCGAAATAAAGCGTCTCTCCGCAGACGTCCTGAAAGCCCAGGGAAAATTGGACCGGGTACCGGCCGCACCTTTCCGCCACGACGCTGAGGGCCTTTTCAGGGGTATTGTTGGTTTGGCTGATGTGGGCCAGGATGACGCGTTCGAGCTTATCATGGATAATATCCATGAGCAGGTCTTTTGCCGATTCATTGGACAGGTGGCCGGTGCGCCCGCTTACCCGCTGTTTTGTGGGCCAGGGATAGGGCCCTTTCTCAAGCATCAGCGGGTCGTGGTTGGCCTCGAGAACAAGGTGGGTGCAGTCTTTCAAGTGCTGCCGGACCATGGCCGTGGCGATACCCAGGTCCGTTGCGATGCCGATTTTGCATGCGCCGGTCCGGATAGTGAAACCGGCCGGGGCAGCCGCATCATGGGAAACGGAAAAGGGGTGTATCGCAAGGTCGTTGATTGCAAAGGACCTGCCGCATTCAAAGTGCCGGACGGTTTCAATTTTGCCTGTGGGTGATTTTGCGGCGCTCAGGGTTTCAGGCGCCGCGTGCACGGGTAGTCCGAAGCGGCGGGAAAGGACGCCCACGCCCCGGATATGGTCCCCGTGCTCATGGGACACCACGATGGCATCAAGGGCGTTGGGGTCGAGCCCCCTGCTTTTCATCCGTCGTTCGATTTCAATACCGGATAGCCCGACGTCAAAAAGAACGGAAGTGCTTCCTGAAGACAGGTAAATACAGTTGCCCCTGCTTCCGCTGGCAAGCACGCATAAGCAGGGGCGGGAATTCTGGGAAGTTGATGTTTCCGGGGTTTTCATCTGCCCGTATGTCCGAAGCCGCCGTCATTGCGTTCCGATTGATCCAGTTCGTCAACGAGTTCAAAATCGGCCCGGCAGACGCGGCTGATCACCATCTGGGCGATGCGGTCGGCCCGGTTGCAGGTAAAGGGTTTTTTCCCGAGATTGATCAAAGCGACCCGGATCTCTCCGCGGTAATCGGCGTCAATGGTGCCCGGGGCGTTTATAAGCCCGATGCCGTATTTTACCGCAAGCCCGCTCCGGGGACGGATCTGGGCTTCAAATCCGTCCGGGAGGCTAATGGCGATACCCGTCGGAATCAGGGAAATCTCCCCGGCTTCAAGGGTGACGGGTTGATCAACGGCCGCAAAGAGGTCCATGCCGGCGGCGCGGGGCGTCATATAGCGGGGAAGTGGAATGTCCGCATCCTGCTGCGGCCTGATGCGCCGGCAATTGATCCGCGTCTTTTCAGGCATCTGATTCACTTTTGGCCGTCGTCGCTCCGTTTATCCCGACTGTTTTTCGGACCGCGATTATCCTTTCCCCGGCTGGGGCCGCCGCTGTACCTGTCTCCCCGGCTGCTTCCGCCGCCGGCGCTTTCCGGGCCAGAGTCTTTGGGGGCCTCAAGGGTTGCCTTGTGGCTCAGGCGGATTTTACCGTCCCTGGATATATCGATCACTTTAACCGTGAGGGTTTCACCTTCCTTTACGATGTCGGTGACGTTTTTTACGCGGTAGTGGGCCAACTCGGAAATGTGGACGAGCCCTTCGGTTTTGGGCTTGATCTGTACAAATGCGCCGAAATCGGTTGTCCTGACCACGGTTCCCTCGAAAAGAGCCCCGATTTCAGGATCGGAACCGATATCGATAACCATCTGCTCGGCCTTTGCGGCTTCTTCCTGCGAATACCCGGCGATTTTTACAAGGCCCGTATCGTCTATGGATATCTGGGTGTTGGTTTCGGTCTGAAGCGCCCTTATGTTTTTGCCGCCGGGGCCGATAATTTCACCGATGCGCTCGGGGTTGACCTTCACGCTGACCACGATGGGGGCGTAGGGGGAGAGTTTTTCCCTGTGGGCGCTGATTGTCTCCTCCATTTTATCAAGGATGTGAATCCTGCCGGCTTTTGCCTGGGCAAGCGCCTTTTCCATTATCTCCCGGGTCAGTTCGCTGATCTTTATGTCCATCTGCATGGCGGTTATCCCGGTTCTTGTGCCGGTTACCTTGAAATCCATATCGCCGAACTGGTCTTCGTCGCCAAGAATGTCCGAGAGGACGAATGTTTGATCACCCTCGGCGATCAAGCCCATGGCAATGCCGGAGACGGGCGCCTTTAGCGGAACGCCGCCTTCCATCAGGGCCATGGAGGATGCACATACCGTCCCCATGGAGGAGGAGCCGTTGGATTCGAGCACTTCGGCAACGATTCGGATCGTGTAGTCGAATTCCGCCTTGTCCGGCAGAACCCTTTCAAGGGCGCGTTTGGCAAGCGCCCCGTGGCCGATATCACGTCTGCTCGGGCCCATAAACCGTTTGACTTCGCCCACGGAATAAGGGGGGAAATTGTAATGGAGCATGAAAGCAGATGTTTCATCGCCGATCAAGGTCTCGATTCTTTGTTCGTCATGGGTTGAGCCCAGGGTCAATGCCGAAAGCACCTGGGTTTCCCCCCGGGTAAACAGCGCGCTGCCGTGAACACGCGGCAGCGTGGCAGTTTCGCAGGAGACGGGGCGTATCTCGTCGAGCTTCCGGTTGTCAATTCTGCGCTGTTCGGTAACGATCATCTGTCTTGAAATGGATTTGACGAGATCGCGGAACGCCTCGGAAATTTCAGATTCACGGTCGGCATATTCCTCGCCATTTGTCTCGCCCATGGCGGCGATGACTTCTTTTCGGGCATCGGTCAGGGCGGCCCGGCGTTCGATTTTTTCCGTAACCGTCAAGGCGGAAAGGATTTTATCACGGCCGAGGGCGTCGACTTTTTCCGCAAGGATCGGATCCTTTTCCGGCGGTGTAAATTCACGCTTGGCTTTTCCAATGCCTTCCTTGAGTTTCTCCTGGAGGTCGATGATGGGCTGCATCTCCCGGTGGGCGAAGAAAATGGCTTCAATCATGTCGGATTCCGAAACAAATTCGCTGCCCCCTTCCACCATGATGATACCGGTTCTGGAACCCGCCACGATCAGGTTGATATCGGATCCTTCGGCTTGCTCGATGGTCGGGTTTATCACAAAAACGCCGTCTATGCGCCCGACACGGACGCTTGCGATCGGTCCGTCAAAAGGGATTTCAGAGATTTCGAGCGCCGCCGAGGTGCCGATCATGGCAAGGATGTCCGGCTCGTGGACTTTGTCCATTGACAGCACGGTTGCGATAACCTGCGTTTCATAGTTGTAGCCCTTTGGAAAAAGCGGTCGGATCGGCCTGTCCGTCAGTCTGGCGGTCAGGGTCTCCTTTTCACTGGGACGCCCGATTTCGCGGCGGAAATAGTTTCCCGGGATGCGTCCTGCGGAGTAGATCTTTTCCTGGTAATCAACGCTCAATGGTAAAAAAGATGCGTTCGGATTCGGTTCATCAGCGGAAGAAACGGTTACGAGCACGATGGTCTCACCGTACTGGACAACGACCGAACCGGAGGCCTGCTTGGCCAGTTTGCCGGCCTGTATACTAAGCGTTTCTTCGCCGATTTCGGTTTTAAATAGAATTTCCATTTTTTTGCTCCTGTTCACAACCCGTTTCCTCAAATTTCGTATCTTTTCAATAATAAACTGAAAAATCAGCGGTTGCGCATATTAGTGGTGGTCTTTGTGGTCGCGCGGCGTATCGCAGTACAAGGTGTTTCTTACTTGCGTATGCCAAGCTGTGAAATAATGGTTCGATAGTGGGCCGGATCCTTGCTTTTCACGTAGCTCAGAAGGCGGCGCCGTTTGCCGACCATCATGAGAAGTCCCCGCCTGGAATGGTGATCCTTTTTATGGGTTTTCAGATGTTCCGTCAGGTTGGTGATGCGTTCCGTCAGCAACGCGATCTGAACGTCCGGGGAGCCCGTATCGGTATCATGGGTCTTGAAGTTTTCAATTATTTCGTTTTTTCTGGTTTCCGTTATATTCACTTTCTTCCTCCTGTGTTAATAGAATCCTCTATCATACTTAATTTATGTGACCTACCATATCATAATTATAATTGATAATGAAACACACAACAATAGGTGTAATCGAATTTGTCTTCGGGCACATGTATCACTGCAAGCAGCCTTTGATCCGGCGCCAGGATTTTAATATGGCCGCTTTGCCGGGCACTCTCCCGTATAATCGGGTCATCGTCTGAAAAATCGCCAGCAGACAGCGGCCGGCCGTGCATTATTTTTTTTGCCAAGCCCCCGTCGGCGGTGTAAGCGGGCATTTTTCTCAGCGCCGCAGCCATGGGTATCACAAATGCTTCAAGCTGACCGGCGCTTTCAACCGTTTCCAGCTCTGCAAGCGATACGGCGTCATCCCGAGCAAATCCGCAGCTTTCCATTCGATCCAGTTGTCGCAGATGTCCGTAGCAACCCAATTGTTTTCCTATGTCCGCGCAAAGCGTTCGGATATAGGTGCCTGCGGTGCATGTGACATCAAAATCGATATCCGGCAGTTGTATATTACGGATGTCGATGCTTGAAATATGCACCGTACGGGCCGGCTTTTCTATCGGGTTGCCGTTTCTGGCATGCCGGTACAAGGGCACGCCGTTGTGTTTCAATGCCGAGTAAGCCGGCGGAATTTGCCGGATATCCCCCTTGAAGCGGGAAAATACCTCATCGATGGCATTCCGGCTGATGTTTCCGACCCGGTGTTCGGCCACCACCTGCCCGGTATGATCCTGGGTGTCGGTGGCTTCCCCCAGCCTCAGGGTGGCCCTGTATTTTTTCCGGTCGTGCAGAAAAAACCGTGAAAGCCTTGTCCCCTGGTTGATCGGGCAGACCAGCACGCCCGTGGCGAAGGGGTCGAGGGTGCCTGTATGCCCGACTTTTTTTATTCCCGGCAGTCGCTTTAAGCGCCTGACCACACCCGCGGATGTCAGGTCTGCCGGTTTATCCACAATGATTACGCCGCCCGGGAGAATCTCGCCTTTATTGCGTATGGCTTGACTGCACATTATATCGTTTTATCCGCGGTCTACCGGAGACGGCTTGACATTGACAAAAGCTGTTTTTTCAGTTCCGGCAGCGTGGTGTAAATATCGAATCCCGCGGCGGTTACGTGCCCACCGCCGCCGAAAGCCGCGGCTATACGGGAAACATTAACGGAGCCGTCGGACCGGAGGCTTACGTGGTAATGGCTGCCGGCGCTTCCCTTTTTCTTGCCGTTGCGGCGCTCATACAGGAGGGCGGCTACTTTGACGCTCTCAATGCGCTTGGCGTAGTTGATCAGCCCGTTCACGTCGGCAATCTCGGTGCCGGAGGCATTGAGCATATTCTGTGTCAGCGTCATGATCGAAAAAGCCCCGTCCTCCGAAAGTTCAATCGTATCAAAGAGCATCGTTAAAAGCTTGATCCGGTTGAGGGATATGGTTTCGTAAACATGGTGCGCCACCGTGTGGGGATCGGCCCCCGCGGCTACCATTTCATGGCTGATCCGGAACGCTTCCTGCGTGGTGTTGGAAAACCGGAAAGAGCCTGTATCCGCCATGATGCCCGTATAAATGGCATAGGCCATGGACGTGTTAAAGGGAATGTTCATCTCCCGGATCAACCGGTAAACGATTTCCGCGGTAGCGGACGCTTTGGCATCGATGAGCTGATAATTGCCGAAACGGTTATTCGTAACGTGGTGGTCGATGTTGATCACCGTGGGTATCCGGCTGACCGCTTCCGCATGGTCCCCTATCCGCTGCAGATCGGAGCAGTCAAGGATTATGGCCGTATCATAGGATGCCAAATCCCCGGGATCCTGCTTGATCCTGTGAATTGACGGCAGGAATTGATAAACTGCCGGCATGGCACTCTGGTTATACAGGTGGGCCTTCTTTTTTATTGACTCCAAGGCCAGCCCGAGACCCAGCATAGCGCCGATGGCGTCCCCGTCGGGATTTATATGCGAAGCAAGCAGCACCTGCTTACTCTTTATCAGTTGATCCGTGATCTGCTTCATCTTCTTTTTTCAATTGCTTCAGAACCGTATCCATATGAATCGCATAATCGATCGATTCATCATACAGGAACTCGAGTTCCGGCATATATCTCAACTCGATTTCCCGCGCAAGGGTCTTTTTGATAAATCCGTGCGCTTTTTTAAAACCTGCGGCGGCATCTTCCGGGCTGTCCATGGAAGCAAAATACACTCTCGCAAGTTTCAAGTCCCTGGTCATTTGTACATGGGTTATGGTAACCGTGCCAAGCCGTGGATCCTTTATGGACTTTTGCAATACGTCAAAAAGGGCCGATTGGATCAGTCCCGAAACCCTTTCCGCTCTCGTGTAAGGTTTCATATATTTATAATCTCCACTTGCGCATCGACAATTTCGGCAAGCGATAAATTTTCTATAAATTCAAGCATTTTATCTATTTTCGAATTTATTTTCCGGCGGTCGTTTCCGGCAAATGCAAATCCGATGGTAGCGCGTTTGTGCACATCGTTCAAGTCCACTTCGGCAATACTTACGTTGTAAGTGTTTTTGACGCGGGTGAGGATCGACTTGACGATCTTGCGCTTTTCTTTCAGATTGTGGCAATGATCCGTGTTGAATGTAATGGTTCCTGTTCCGATTACCATATTATTCAAATACAGGCTTTATTTCTTCGAGGTAGAAGCTCTCAATGATGTCCCCGACCTTGATATCGTTGAATCTTTCAATGCCGATACCGCATTCGTAGTTATGGGATACTTCCCTGACATCATCCTTGAATCGTTTCAGCGAGGCAATTTTGCCCTCATGAATGATGATCCCGTCGCGAACGATTCTGACGGACTGATTCCGCTGGATTTTGCCGTCAATCACCATGCAGCCCGCAACGCTACCGGCGTTGGGGACAAAGAACACCTGGCGGACTTCAGCCCGGCCGATGACCCGGTCTTCATATGTTGACGCCATGAGCCCAACCATGGCATTTTTTATGTCCTGGATGGCGTCATAAATGACATTGTAATAGCGGATGTTGACATTTTCCTCCTCGGCCATCTGGACCACCTTGCCGGTGGGGCGTACGTTAAAGCCCAAAATAATGGCATTGGATACGGCGGCCAGCGAAATATCCGATTCGTGAATGGTTCCTGTCGCCGAATGGAGCACGTTGATTTTGACCTCATCCGTTGACAGGCGGGTAAGCGAATCCTTCAGGGCTTCGATGGAGCCCTGGACGTCCGCCTTGATGATCAGGTTCAGGTCCTTGACTTCCCCCTCCATCATTTTTTCGTATAACTTGTCCAGGCTCATCCGGCTGGTTTTGGCCAGATCCAGGGAGCGCTGCTTCTGGAGGCGATGTTCGCTGACATGCTTGGCGTCCTTTTCATCGGCGACCACAATGAACTCGTCGCCGGCCATGGGAACCCCGGAGAGCCCAATGATTTCAACCGGAATGGAGGGGCCGGCCGCCTTGATGGGGTCGCCCTTGTCATTGAACATGGCTCGGATTTTGCCATAATACATGCCGGACACGATAGCCTCGCCGGTTTGCAGGGTGCCTTCATTGACCAGCACCGTTGCCACCGGGCCGCGCCCGGTTTCCAGCTTGGACTCGATGACGTATCCCCTTGCCCGTTTGTCGGGGTTGGCCGACAGCTCGAGCACTTCCGACTGCAGTATGATCATTTCCAGAAGGTCATCGATGCCGGTTTGTTCTTTCGCGGAAACATTGACAAAAATCGTATCCCCGCCCCAATCTTCGGGCACCAGGTCTTTTTCGGACAGTTCCCGTTTGACCCGGTCGGGTTCAGCGCCCGGTTTGTCAATTTTGTTTACGGCCACGATGATCGGGACGCCGGCAGCCTTTGAGTGGTCGATGGCCTCGATGGTCTGCGGCATTACCCCGTCATCCGCCGCTACGACAAGGATAACGATATCGGTCACCTGGGCGCCTCTGCCCCGCATGGCCGTGAAAGCCTCGTGCCCGGGGGTGTCCAGGAAAACGATGTCGCCGCTGCCATACGGCACATGGTAGGCCCCTATGTGCTGGGTAATGCCCCCGGCTTCGCTGTCTGCGACTTTTGTATGGCGTATGATGTCCAAAAGTGACGTTTTACCGTGATCCACGTGCCCCATGATGGTGACCACCGGCGGCCTGTTCCGGAGTTGTTCCGGAGAATCCGCTTCGGTTTTGATGATGGCGTCTTCCTCGAAAGAGGCCCGCTCCACTTCGAAGCCGAATTCGCTTGCAAGCAGGCTTGCCGTGTCAAAATCGATGGTCTGGTTGATGGTGACCATCACACCCTGGCCCATGAGGTTTTTTATCAGTTCGCTCCCCTTGATTCCCATTCTTTTCGCCAGGTCGGCCAATACGATGGTTTCATCAACCTTGATGCGGCGCTTAATCGCCTTGGGCGTTGTGATATGGGTCTTGTCCGTTGCAGGGCGCGACGCCTTGCCTTTTTTACGGCCCTTGCGGCCCCTGCCGAAGCGCTGATCATAGAGTGCGTCCCCCTCGACGACCTCTTTTCGTTTAAAGGCGGAGGGTTTTTTGCTTCTTTTGGCCTTCTCGTCAACGGTGTCCGCATCTATTGATGGTTCTGCTTTTTTCTTTTTCCCTTTTCTGGCGTCTTCAAATCCCTTTTTCGCAGTCGCCGGATCAAACGGGGCGTCAGGGGTCTTTTCAGGCGCGACAGAAGGCTTTTTGCCTGGCTTTTTCGGTTTTTCAGCCGGTTCAGCGGCGGCTTTTTCAGGCGCCTTATCCTTTTCCGGAAGGCTTATGATTTTGGCGGCCGACGCTTTTGGTTTCTTTTTGGCTTTTTTCGGTTTTGCCGGTGTTTCTGCGGGGGGTTTTTCGTCTTTTTCGCTTTCCTCCGGTTCGGCCGTTATTTCTGCTTCCTTTTCCTGCGGCCGATCTTCGGCCGTTTCTTCGGCGTCCGCATCCAAAAGCGGCTCTTGTGCCTGGATCCCTGCATCTTCTGTTTCTTCATCCGGCGCTTCATCGGCCGGCACTTCGGGTTTTGTTTTCCCGGCGGCCGGTTTTTGCTTGCGTCCGGCTGTCTTTTCAGGGATTTCCGGTTCGTGCGTTTCTTGCGCGTCATCCCGATCAGTCACCTCGGGCGCTTTTTCAGGCTCAGGCGCCGGTTTAACAACCTTGGCGGCCGTGGATGCCTTAGTGGTTTTCGCCTCTTTTTTACGTTTTGCCGGTTTTTCCGTCTCGGGTTTCGCCTCTTCAGGGGCCGGAATGTCTTGCGTTGTTTCCGTTTCTTCGGGTTCCTCGGTGGGCTTGGCTTCCTGTTCGGTCTCCGGCGCCGGCTCGGGGGTTTCCGGTTCCGTCGCTGCCGTTTCAGCCGGGACTTCCTCTTCCGGCCGGGGTTTTTTGCGTCGCCGGATGATATTGGGCCGAACGCGGGTATCCTCTATGTCGGCTTCTTTATTGCGACCGAACAGCAGTTCCTTGATTTTTGCCGTTTCGTGTTCATCCAGAGTGCTCATGTGATTTTTCACTTCTATATGACATTCCCCGAGCTTATCCAAAAGCTCCCTGTTGGTCATGTTAAGCTCTCTGGCAAGCTCGTATACTCTGCTGCGTTTTGCCATCCAACCCCCTCGCGTTACCTGATGCCTTTTAAACAGGGATCATTTGCATTTGATTTGTAAGTTGATGCTTTCCCGTCCGACGCCCCATTATTATTGTTCCATGTCGTCTGTTTCTGTAGTGGCATCCGATGTGTTTTCATCAATCGGCTGGTCTCCGGCCGGCTTGTTCTCAGCCGGCGGGTTTTCGGCCGCCCCGGTTTTTTCCATCTCCAGGGCGTCACCGGCAGCGTCTATAAATTTTTGCGCATCTTCATCTGAAAGCTGGAAATCCGCGACCAGGTCTTCAGGCCTTGCCTTGCTTAAATCCTCGACGGAAAAATAGCCTTTTTCAAAAAGTCGGTTCGCCAGTGATTCATCCATATCCGGAAGCTTGACAATGGAGTCGAATCCGGATTGTAAACTTTCATTATAGCGTGTTTCGCTTTTTACATCAAGGTGCCAGCCCGTTAACTTCGATGCCAGCCGGACATTCTGCCCTTGTTTTCCAATGGCGATGGATAAATAATTATCAGGGACGACGACTTCCATGGCATGGTTGCCCTCATCGATGACCACACGGGATACTTCCGTCGGTGCCAGGGCATTGCATACGAATTTGGCCGGGTCTGTGTGCCAGGGAATGATGTCTATTTTTTCGCCTTTTAATTCCTGTACAACGGTTTGAACCCTGTTGCCCTTGACACCGACGCATGCGCCAACCGGGTCGATGTCGGAATCGTTCGAAACGACCGCGATTTTCCCCCTGCTGCCCGGCTCCCTGACGGCATTGATGATTGTCACGAGCCCTTCACTGATTTCGGGAACCTCGGTTTTAAACAAATTGATCAGAAATTCCGGGTGGGTACGGGATAAAACGATCTGGGGGCCCCGGCTTTCCTCGTGCACGTTCAGAATATATGCGCGAACCCTGTCCCCGCGTCGATATGTTTCATTGGGGATCTGCTCCCGCTTCGGTAAAACCGCATCTGCCTGCCCTAAATTCACGATTATCTCGCTTCGTGTCACCCGCTGGGCGATGCCATTGATTATTTCGCCTTTCCGGTTGATAAAATTCTGGTAGACGACGTTTCTTTCAGCCGCTTTCAGTTTTTGAATAATCACCTGTTTTGCCGACTGGGCGGCTATTCTGCCGAAGGTAGTGGTATCCATCTTGGTTCCCAGGCTGTCCCCTATCTCGCATTCGGGGTCCAGTTTTCTTCCCTCCTCAAGCCCTATCTCAAAATCGGGATCGGTGATGTTTTCCACGACATCTTTAAACTGGAACACTTCGAGTTCGCCGGTCTCCTCGGTATACTGGATCTCGATATCGATCTTGTTGCCGAATTTCTTTTTCACTGCGGAGCGCAGCGCTTCCTCCAGGGTCTTGACCAGCACGTTGAACTCGATCCCCTTATCCCGGCTGACCTGCTCGATGACGCGTTTCATGTCATTTATCAGCATGTTTTGTCTCCGTTATAATTCACAAGTCTTGCTTTTGTAATCTCCTGATACGGTATGGCAACGGATTCCGTATCAAGCATATGAAGTACGTAATCATCCAGGATTCCCAGAAGGACGCCGCTGAAATTTTTCTGTCCGCCAAGTGTGTGCCGGGTCCGTATTTTTGCAGCCTCTCCGGCAAACCGCAGGAAGTCGTTTTTTTTCGACAGGGGCCGGTCCGGCCCGGGAGACGATATTTCAAGCATATATGGAATCTCGTCTTCAAGCTTGATTTCAAGTATGTCCTTCAGTTGGTTGCTTATCATCGTACAGTCGGCAATTGTAATGCCGCCCGGTTTGCCGATATATACCCTGAGCACCCACCCCACGGGTTCACGCTGGTATTCGACATGGATGAGTTCCATACCCTCTGCGGCACAAAGCGGATCCGCCAGCGCCCCCACATCGGCGGAAACCTTCGCAGGGTCAAATGAACCGCTCGTTTTTGCGGCATTTGCCGCAGTTTTTTTTGTTTTATCCTTTTTCCTGCTTTTTTTCATGTTCATCATTACAGTGTTTTAAGAAAATAAAAAACGGGCTTTTTGCCCGTTTTGATCACCTTCTCTGCGTGTACGGCCTGATCCGGTTTTAACGGTTTTCTCAAGCTCCGCCTTTAAACCGCTGATAATGGAGCGGGCAACGAGATTCGAACTCGCGACACCAAGCTTGGGAAGCTTGTACTCTACCAGCTGAGCTATGCCCGCTCATTATGGATCACTGGGTAAATTATGCAATAAAAACCAATTTGTCAATATTATTTGTTTGTTTCTGCTGCGCCGGTGGATGGGTGGGGGATTATTCAAGCAGGTCCCGGATTCGCTGGAGTTCTTCACGGAGTTCCTTGATAAGAGGTGCCGGGAGGGTGGCGGATGGGTCTTTATTGGTTGATTTTAGATGTTTTTTGGCCCCTTGGATGGTGAATTTGCGGTCATAAAGGAGGTGCTTGATTTTTAAGACCTCTTCCACATCCTTTTTGCGGTACAGGCGCTGCCCGGAGTCACTGCGGGACGGGCGGATCGTTTTGAACTCCGATTCCCAGAACCTGAGTACGTACCCGGCAAGACCGGTTATTTCAGTGACTTCCCCGATTTTGAAATACAGTTTGTCCGGTATGTCCGTTTCTGGCATTTA
>PUOB01000300.1 GCA_003551985.1 Desulfobacteraceae bacterium
ACTGTCAGCATCAGCGGCTACCACATGATGGAAGCCGGTGCGGACTCGGTACTCCAGACTGCATTTACCCTGGCTGACGGCCTGGAATACGTCCGGGCCGCGCTTGCCGCGGGGCTGGACATTGACAAATTCGCCCCCAGGCTCTCCTTTTTCTTCGGCGTCGGCATGAATTTTTTCATGGAAATTGCCATGCTCCGGGCCGCCCGCTTTCTGTGGGCCGATCTCATGGGACAGTTCAACCCTAAAGATCCGCGTTCATCCATGCTTCGGACCCATGTTCAGACGTCCGGATGGAGCCTCACCCAGCAGGATCCCTACAACAATATCGTCCGGACGACGCTTGAGGCGCTAGCGG
Organism: Desulfobacteraceae bacterium; assembly: GCA_003551985.1. The sequence continues at coordinate 356 of PUOB01000300.1, forward strand.
CGGTCCTTGGCGGGACGCAGTCTTTGCACACCAACGCGTTCGACGAGGCGGTCAGCCTGCCGACGGACGTATCGGCCCGCGTTGCCAGAAATACCCAGATCATTATCCAGGAGGAATCCCAGGTAACCCGGGTGGTCGACCCGCTGGGCGGCTCGTATTATGTTGAAAAACTCACCAATGACATCGTGGAAAAATCCCGGGCCATTATCGAGGAAGTGGAGCAGATGGGGGGCATGGCAAAGGCCATATCCGCCGGTATGCCCAAGATGCGGATCGAAGAGGCCTCGGCAAGGCGTCAGGCCAGGATCGAACAGGGCAGGGAAGTCGTTGTCGGCGTCAACAAGTACCAGGTTGAAGATGAAGTGCCCATTGCCGTCCGTGAGATCTCCGAAGCGGTTCGTGACAGCCAGGTTGAATGGATAAACGAGATCAAGACAAAACGGGATGAAGCCGAGGTAAAGCGAGCCCTCGAGGCCGTCACAAATTGCGCCGCATCCGACGGCAACCTCCTTGAAGCCTGCATTCCGGCGGTTCGCGCCAGGGCGACGGTTGGGGAGATTTCCGATGCCATGGAAGCCGTTTTCGGGCGTTTTACCGCGACGACCCAGTGCATCTCCGGTGTGTATGCCGGTGAGTACCAGGACGATGAGATCATCTCCGCCATTCGCAAGCGGTGTGAGCAGTTCCTGGAAAAAACCGGGCGCCGGCCGAGGATACTACTGTCCAAGATGGGCCAGGACGGCCATGACCGCGGGGTCAAGGTGGTGGCCACGGCCTATGCCGACCTGGGCTTTGACGTGGACCTCAGCCCCATGTTCCAGACGCCGGAAGAGGCCGCTAAAATGGCCATTGAAAACGATGTGCATATCCTTGGGGTGTCAAGCCTGGCAGGGGCCCACAAGATTCTCGTTCCCAAGCTTGTGGCTGCTCTGAAGCAGGCGGGCGGGGAAGAGATCGCGGTGGTGGTTGGCGGTATCATTCCCCCCGGCGACTACGACTTCCTGCATACGGCCGGCGTGGTCAGCGTCTTTGGTCCGGGAACGATGATAACGGATTCGGCCAACCAGTTGCTGAATATACTGGAAAAAAATGGTTGAGATCGATCCGAAATACTACGTGGACGGCGTCCTGGCCGGTGACCGAAAAGTACTGTCCAAAACCATCACCCTGGTCGAAAGCGCCCTTTTTGAACACAAAGCCGTCACTTACGATATACTGGACCAGCTCCTGCCCCATTCCGGCGGTGCCATTCGTATCGGGGTATCCGGTGTGCCCGGTGTCGGTAAAAGCACGTTTATCGAAAGTTTGGGCATGATGCTTTTGGAAAAGGGCCGCCGGTTGGCGATTCTGACTGTGGATCCCAGCAGCGCCAAAAGCGGGGGGAGCATCCTGGGGGATAAAACCCGCATGGAAAAACTGGCGGCCGACCCCCGCGCCTATATCAGGCCCTCGCCGGCCGGCAGAACCCTTGGCGGCGTCGCCCGGAAAACACGGGAAGCGATCATGGTATGCGAGGCGGCCGGGTTTGACGTCGTCATGGTGGAAACCGTGGGCGTCGGGCAATCCGAATATGCCGTGGCCTCCATGGTCGATTTTTTCCTGGTTTTGATGCTTTCCGGCGGTGGCGACGAACTTCAGGGGATCAAGCGGGGCATCCTGGAAATCGCGGATGCCTTGTGCGTCAACAAGGCGGACGGCGACAATGTCGAGCGGGCTGAAAACGCCCGGCAGATTTATGAAAATGCGCTGCACCTGATGGTATCGCCGGATTCGCCGTGGCATCCCCCGGTTTTGACATGCAGCGCACTGAACCTGTCGGGCATGGATAACATCTGGGAAACGGTGCTTGAACACAACCGCAAAATGACGAAAAGCGGCCTGTTTGAAAAGAAACGCAAGCAGCAGGCGAAAGACTGGTTTTTATATCTGCTTGACGAGGGATTGAAAGAATGGTTTTATCAATTGCCGGCGGTGAAGCAGCATCTGCCCGAGGTCCAAAAACAGGTCGAAAGCGGCTCCACCACGGCAATGGCCGGGGCCCGGCAGATTCTTGAGCTGACGGGCAGGCCGGATCCGGACCGTTAACATGGCTGTTTTGGGGAAAAACCCGATTACGATTACGACAACGACAACGAGAAGCGTGCGATGACGAGATTCAACGAATGACGGGGTGTCGGTTGTAGGGGCGAAAAATCTTTCGCCCGGTTGTAGGGGCGAAAAATCTTTCGCCCGGTTGCAGTCATAGGATGTGCTGACGAAGGAAGCGCATCAACGTTCCCCGCGGGAGCGGGAAACGATAACAGGCGCATCAACGTTCCCCGCGGGAGCGGGAAACGATAACAGG
>PUOB01000267.1 GCA_003551985.1 Desulfobacteraceae bacterium
ATGGGCATAAAGCCGGTAGCGGCTGCAAATGCCACAAGCCCGGAGCCGGCCGGAAAACTGATGCCCACCGGAAACCGGGTGTGGGAATCCCCGCCGGTGCCCACGGTATCCGGGATGACCATGCGGTTCAGCCAGGAGTGGATGATCCCGTCGCCCGGGTAAAGGGCGATGCCGCCCCGTTCCTTGATAAAGCGGTGGAGGGTTTCCTGCATATGGACGTCCACCGTTCGCGGGTAGGCCGCTGTGTGGCAGAAAGACTGCATCACAAGGTCCGCCTTGAATGCCAGGCAGGCAAGCTCACTCAACTCGTCCCGGGTCATGGGGCCGGTGGTGTCCTGGGAGCCGACCGTTTGGATTTTCGGTTCGCAATAGGTGCCGGGAGGGATGCCGTTTCGTCCGCATGCGCGCCCGATTATTTTCTGGGCCAGGCTGTAACCCCTTTGCGTATCGTCGGGTTTTTCACTGCGGGCAAATATCGTCGGCAGGTTGCTGGCCATGGCCCGGGCGGCCTTGTCGGACAGGCTCCGGCCAATGATAAGGGGGATGCGGCCGCCGGCCCGGACTTCATCGAGAAGTCCCTTTGTCCGGATTTTGAATGACGCGACGACGTCGCCGGTCCGGGCGTTGACGATGGTGCCGTCATAGGGGCGGATCGTGAGGGTGTCCCCGTTTTTAATGTTTGACACATCGCATTCCAGGGGCAATGCCCCGGCGTCCTCGAGGGAGTTGAAAAAAATCGGGGCGATTTTGCCGGCAATGACATACCCCCCGAAACGCTTGTTGGGCACGAAGGGAATATCTTTTCCAATATGCCACAGCAGAGAGTTTACGGCGGATTTTCGAGATGACCCCGTCCCCACGACATCCCCCACAAACGCCAGGGGGTGTCCGTTTTGCTTCAATGCCGCGATCGTCTCAAGGGGGTTGTCGATCCTGTTTTCGAGCATGGCAAGGGCGTGGCGGGGAATGTCGGGCCGGCTCCATGCCTCTCCTGCAGGGGATAAGTCGTCGGTATTGATCTCGCCGTCCACCCGAAACGCCGTAACCGTAATGGACTCGGGAACCGGTTCCAGCGTTTCAAACCATTCGGCGTCCGCCCACCCCGCTATGACACGGCGGGCATTCTCATTGGCTTCACAGCGGTTGAAAACACTTTCAAACGCATCAAACACGAAAATAATATGCACAAGGGCCGCAGCGGCATTCTTTCCGAGGTCCTCATGGCCGAGCAGATCGATCAGGTGCGTCGTATTGTAGCCGCCCCGCATCGTGCCGAGCAGAAAAACGGCCTGGTCCGGCGTTAAAAGCGGGCTCGATACCCTACCCCGGGCAATGTCGGCTAAAAAATCGGCCTTTATCCGGGCGGCTTCGTCCACCCCTGCCGGGATCCGGTGGGTCAGCAAATCCATAAGCATGGCCGGATCGTGTCCGCCGGGTGCTGTTATCATTCCGACCAAATCCGAAACCTGCGCGGCGGTCAGCGGTTTGGGCGGAATGCCGGATGCCTCCCGCGCCGCCGCATGTTCAAGATACGCATCAATCATTTATTTTCCTTTCTATACGGCCGCGCCGGCTTCAAATCCCTGGTGAACGGCTCCAAAGGCCATACCGATATCCCTGGCATCGCCGATTACGCTGTGGGGAATGCCCATGTCCGTCAGAGACGCTTCAAGGGTGTTGTCAGGGCGTGCGCCGGCGGCGATAACCACATGGTCGGCCGCGATTTCTTCGGTTTGGCCGTCGCCGGTTTGGACACGGATGCCGTTTTTCGTGATTTCAAGCGCTTTCGTCCCCACCCGGGTGTCGATGCCCAGGCGGGAAACATCCTGGAGCATCCCCCACCGTGTGGTTTTGCCGAAATCCTTGCCGATTTTTTCGACCATTTCGACCAGGATGACCGTTTTGGTGCCCCGGGTGGCCAGTTCGTAGAGCGTTTCAGGCGCTTCAGCCCGGTTGACCATCAAAAATTTCAGGGTTTCTCCGGACAGGGTCCCTTTTTCGGCCAAAAACAGGGCCGTTTCTACGCCGACCGCACCGCCGCCGAGGACGACAACCCGCTTTCCCGTGTATACGTTTCCCCCGAGTACGTCCCATGCCTGGACCACGTGGGAGAATTCAACCCCGGGGATGGGGGGTGTCATGGGGTTGGCGCCGGTTGCGAGGATAACGTGATCCGGGTTTTCCGATCGTATGGTCTCCCCGTCCGCGGCCCGGCCCAGGTGTATCGTTATGTTGCGGCATTTGACCTGGCTTTCGAGGTCCCGGGCCAGTGCAGCGAATTCGGCGCGTCCGGGGGGAGCCGCGGCCAGGTAAAGCTGGCCGCCCAGGCGGTGGGCCTTTTCATAAAGCGATACCGTATGTCCCTTGTCCGATGCGGCGACCGCCGCGTTCATGCCGGCGGGCCCCCCGCCGATAATCATTATTTTTTTGGGGGTTTTGGTCTTTTCAAGGAGGCGCTGTTGTTCGTAGCCTGCCACAGGATTGCACAGGCACTCGACATGCTTCAATTTGAAAAGGTTGTCAAAACATCCCTGGGCGCAGGCGACGCAATGAATGATTTCATTTTCACGGCCCGTTTTTGCTTTTTCCGGGAAGTAGGGATCGGCAATAAGGCTTCTGCCCAGGGCGACCATGTCGCACATGGCATCCGCGATCATTTCCCGGGCGGTATCGGGATCGTTGATGCGGTGGCTGGCAAT
>PUOB01000153.1 GCA_003551985.1 Desulfobacteraceae bacterium
GCGCCTGTTTCGACTGTTAATGCACTATGAGTTCAACGTCAATGAAATCGTCACGGTAATGGACATGGGGCAATCCCGCATCTCCAGGCACCTGAAAATCCTGACCGAAACCGGCCTGCTCAACAGCCGGCGCGACGGAAGCTATGTATACTATCACAGCGTCAGCTCGGATGAGCTCTCCGAGCTCATCCGCTTTGTGGACAAATCCTTTACCAAATACGATGCGTTTCCGGGAGACCGGATCCGTTCCCAGCGCCTCATCCTTGAGCGCAAAAGCCGTATGCAGCGTTTTTTCAACGACATCGCGGAAAAATGGGACAGCCTTAAACAAGACGTCTTCGGGGACTTTGACCTGAACGCCCGGATCATCGAAAAAGTGGATAACTGCGGCGTGGCCGTGGATCTGGGATGCGGCACCGGGGAACTGCTCCTTTCGCTTTCATCCAGGGCGGACCGGGTTATCGGGGTGGACAGCTCCCCGAATATGCTGAAACAGGCGCGGCAAAAAACCGTCGCCGCCCAGGACCGGGTCGATCTCCGGCTGGGCGAAATGGAGCATCTGCCCGTCCGGGACGGGGAAGCGGATCTTGCCATCGCCAACATGGTCCTCCACCACCTGGTCATGCCAGCCGCGGCCATACGGGAAATCCACAGGATACTAAAGCCCGGCGGCCGGCTGCTGATCGCCGATTTCGAAAAGCACGACGTCGAGATGGTCCGTGAAAAATACGGCGACCCGTGGCTTGGCTTCGAACAAGACGAAATTCAACAGTGGCTGGCGGCCAGCGGCTTTGAACTCTCCGGCACGGAGCGGTTTGATGTGCGCAACGACCTCAAGGTCAATTTGTTTATTGCGGAAAAACGGATGGCCTGATCCATTCCGCCCCCCGTGGGCGGTCCCTGCCGCATCCTCCCGCCGCATTGTACCGATTTTTTTTGCACAAATCACCAACCTGTCCTATTCTTTATGTCACGCTGCGCTTGTGCCCGACCCTGTGCCGGCATTAATACACTATCGAACCGAATAGGACACGCGTTATGAAAACCATAAACCGCAGAGAATTTTTAAAGTGGCAGGCAACGTCGTTGGCCTGTCTTGCCGGGTCATCTTTGCTCATCCCTTCAAAAATCGTCGCCTCGGACCATTCAACGGATTCAGGGAAAAATTCAACAAATACCGGCAGCAAACCGGACATCGCCGTGGTCAGGGGCGATGCGGAAGCCGCCGTACGCGCAGCCGTCGATATGCTGGGCGGCATGAAAGCCTTTGTCAAAAACGGCGACCGGGTCGTTATCAAGCCGAACATGAGTTTTGCATCCGGCCCTGATAGCGCCGCAAACACGCACCCGGAGGTCGTGCGAACCATTGCCGTCATGTGCAAGGAAGCCGGCGCCGGCAGGGTGCTCGTGCTGGACAACCCGCTGGCCCCCGCCGAACAGTGCCTGGAACGATCCGGGATTCGTGAGGCCTGCAAGGACATTGACGAAGACATGGTCTACATGGTGACATCGCAGCGGCGGTTTACCCGGGTGGATATCGAAAACGCCCAGGCGCTCTCGCAAACCGAGGTCATGCGGGAAGTGCTCGCCTCGGACGTGCTTATTGCCGCACCCGTGGCAAAGAGCCACGCCGGGGCCGGGGTGAGCCTTTCCATGAAGGGAATGATGGGCCTGATATATAACCGGAGACAGCTTCACCGCCTTGACCTGCACACTGCCATCGCCGACCTTGCATCCATCCTGAAAGCGGATCTGACGGTGATCGATGCCACCCGGGTACTGTCGACAGGCGGCCCCGGGGGACCGGGCGAGGTTCTGACGCCGGATACCATCATCGCCTCCGCCGATATGGTGGCCGCGGATGCCTATGCCATTTCCGCATTTGAATGGTACGGCCGGAAATATTCCCCGGACCAGATCAAGCATGTGCGCCTGGCCCACCAGCGCGGCCTGGGACGGATGGATATTGAAAACCTCGGGATCAAAAAGCGCACGGCATGATGCGTTTCCGCCGAATCGTCCAGCTCGTCTGCATCGCGGTTTTTCTTTTTCTGCTTGCAGCCGGGGACGCCTTGATCAATACGGACCTGTTTGCACGAATGGATCCCGTATTGACGGGCATTGCGGCAATCTCGAGCCGAATCGCCCCCTGGGCGTTTTTGCCCGCCCTGCTGGTGCTTGCATCCGCCCCGCTTTTCGGACGGGTCTTCTGCGGATACATCTGCCCCATGGGAACGACCATCGATTTCACCGACGCCGCGTTCAAGCCAAAAAAAACCCGGTCTAACAAAAAACCCGAAATGTTTCATCCCGGGCTCAAAACCGCCGTTCTTGTATTTCTGATCGGGGCCGCGGCGCTTGGCGTATCGTTCGTTTTCTGGGCGGCCCCCCTGTCGCTGATCACCCGGTTTTACGGCATGGTTATTTACCCGGTGGCATGGCTTTTCGCCGAACAGAGCATTCTTTCTCTTTATCCGGTATTCGACCGGCTCGACATGCGCACCCTGATGTTTCTGGAAATCGAGCCCCGGCGCTATGCCGCCAATTTTTTCGTTCTGGCGCTGTTTGCAGCCATTTTCGCGGCCGTCCGGTATTCGCCCCGGTTCTGGTGCCGGTATTTGTGTCCGTCCGGTGCGCTGCTGGGGCTTTTGTCCAAAAAACCGCTTGTCCGCAGGCAGGTTGACGAAA
>PUOB01000081.1 GCA_003551985.1 Desulfobacteraceae bacterium
GTGTCGAGCAGGTTGAAATGCAGTTGACCCGCTTGCCCGGATTGGTCCACCAGGTTGAAAACCTGGCATCCGGCGGGGATACCGGACGCCTTGATCAGTTGGCCGCGCAGCTTGAAACGCTCGATGAAAACGTGGGAGACCTCCGGGAGGAAACACAGACGTTGAAAAACCGGCAATCGCGCTTTTCAGAGGCCCTGTCTGACCAGCGCACCGCGGAAAGGGAATCGGCCCGAGAAGCGGAAACCACAAGCGCGGCCAGGTATCACGAGGTTCAGAAAGGGGACACCCTTTACAGTATCGCAAGAAAAAACGACATTTCGCTGGAACGCCTGCTGAAACAAAACGACCTTGCGGCGGATGCAGTTATCCAGCCCGGCGACAGGTTGATTCTGAAAGAATGACGGCCAAGGAATTTTTAACTTAGCCATCTGTGCCTTATCTTATGACTTTTTACGAGACTATCAACTTTGATGGCGCCGTAATTTGATGGCGCCGTAAAACGGGTTTTCGCTTTTGCCTTTACTTACAACTTACCACTTACAACCTACAACCTACAACTTACAACCTACACCCATAAAAGCCGGAGGGCATGCTGTTTTGGAAGGTTGGCGGCGTATATTTTGTCTATCGTGTCGTTGACATCGTAGGGGACGTAGCGAACTTCAAGGCTGTGTTCCCGGTCGTCGTATATGACATACTTGGCCTCGCTGGAGCCGTCTCTCGGCTGGCCGACGCTTCCTGCATTGATTATGTATTTGCATGCCGGGTCCAAACGCATGTGCCGGCGCAGGGGGTTCATGTCCACGGATTCGTTTTGATATACAAGGGCGGTCAGTTCATGGGTGTGTCCGATGAAACATAAGGGTTCCACCATTTCCGCCATTATTGTTTCCATTTCCACCGGATGTATTTCAAAGAGGTATTTCGTGATGGAATCCGGTGGAAACCCGTGGACGAACCGGCAGTTGAACGCCGTCATGAAACCGGGCAGGGCGGAAAGGTAATTTAAGTTCTCACTGGAAATCATGTCCATGGTTTTTTCCAGGGAGAGCCGGGCGGCGGGGTTGAACCACGCCAGGAACTCGGGGTTGCTGACCGCCAGTTCATGATTGCCCATGACCGAGGCGATATCGTGCTGCCTGAGCATGTTGACAACCGTTTCCGGTTCGGGGCCGTACCCGACATTGTCGCCCAGGCAAAAGACGTGGTTCGTGCCGCATGTTTCAATGTCGGCCAGGACCCGTTCGAATGCAGTGGCATTTCCGTGGATGTCTGATATTATGGCTATGCGCATAATGTTGACGGCGTCGTTAAAAGTCCCATCTACTGCGTTGCAGCAATTTTTTATCTGAAAAATTACTGCGCCTTGTATATGGAACTTTTACCTTAGTCATCTGTTCCTTATAATAGAAATTAACAATACTTCTTTACGCAATTTATACACAAAAATATATGAAAAAAAATATGTTTATTCAATGTTTCATAACACGCGGGGATCTGTTTCCGGCCGTTGCATGCATGTTGATCTTTTTTACGACGGCATGCGCATTTGCCGCCAGGCACCCCCTTATAATCGGCCACGAACCCGTGCCGCCTGAAATAGAAGCGAAAATCGACGCGGGAGAAGGCATGTTCGGCGCGGCAAAACGGGTTTCAAAAGTGGCATTGCTTGACAAAATATCGGCAGAAGGTCAGCTCAGCGTCAATGACGCGCTGGATCTCAACCTGTTTGACGACGCACGCTACAAGGCAAGCATTGACCGCATCTCCAAAAGCACGCCGGGAACCGTAGGCATAAGGGGCCGCCTGGAGTCGTATCCGGCCGGATATGTCGTGATTTCGAGCACCGCCGGTAGGAGCTTGGTCAATATCCGTATCCCGGAAAAAAACCTGGCCTATACTATTTTATTCGATCCCGGGACACAGGCCCACTACCTTCTTGAAATCGATCCTGCCGAAAAGGATATAAAACCCGGAGGCCCCGCGCTGACACCGCCTGATCAGGATTCCCCGGATAATTTTTAATAGTGTGGGGCCGTATGAAGCCTGCTCTTTTTATACGCACACTTGTCTGCGTTGTCATCCTTTTCGGTGCCGCGTTCGCGCATGCATCCGATATCCGTGTTCTTTTTGATTCTGGCGGCGAGCGCCCCCACAATGCGGAACTCATACAAAGCCTGGAAAACCAGGGGCTTTTCAGCGCGGCCAAGCGAATACAGCGGGCAAAACCGCACGCCGCCTTGTCACAGCCCGGCAAACTGGCCGCAGGGGATGCCATTCGCCTGGATCTGTTTGAAACCACACTCGATGCCGTCGTCGAACAGGCGTCCGTCAACCGACTGGGCACCATCAGTATCCGGGGCCGCCTCGAGGATTTCCCCAAGGGGTATTTTTCCATATCCACCACCCGCAGCAAAAGCCTGGCCATTGTCCGCATTCCCGAGAAAAACCAACAATACAAAATTGTTTATAGTCCCCTGACAAAAGCCCATTACATGGCCGAGATGGATCCTGCCGGAGTCGACATTCTGGACGGTGGCCCGCCGCTTTCGCCTGAAAAAGGCCGGAAAACATCCCGCTCGCCCCTCTCCGCAGACGTCAATATCCAGGGCGACGTACATGACGATGAGGACGTCACGATAACGATCATGGTGGTCTATACCTCGGATGCCAAAGACTGGGCAGA
>PUOB01000293.1 GCA_003551985.1 Desulfobacteraceae bacterium
TATCTGCGTTATGGGCAAATTTCTCAGAACTTCATCGCGCCTTGGCTTGGTTACATTCTTCGAAATTGCGCAAGCCTTCGTCTTGTTACGCCCTATCGTGATTATAAGGCCCTCTGAACCTGACTTTTTACGAGATGGTCATTGATAAATCATTATAAAATAATTATATAATAAATATGTGCTTGTATGATTTCAGTAACATTTGATGGCGTCGTAAAAAGTCCCATCTACTGCGTTGCAGCAATTTTTCATCCGTTCAACATACTACATGTATGCCTTCGCGTATGAAAAATTACTGCGCCTTGTACATGGAACTTTTATCTTAGCCATCTGTTCCTTATCTTGTGACTTTTTACGAGTGCAACAACATTTGCATAAAGAAAGAATGCAGTGAATTTAAACAACATTATTGAAACAATTCGCAATAATCGAATACGGATTACAGATCATGCCGATGAGGAGGCTGAAAACGATCAGTTAACATTTGACGAGATCTATTTTTCTGTTTTTAATGGAGAAATAATTGAGAATTATCCTGATGACAAGCCATATCCCAGTTGTTTGATATATGGACAAAACTTTAGTGGAGATCCGATTCATAGCGTATGGGCATTTAATGAAAAAAGTCAGTGGGCGGTGCTGATTACAGTATATCGCCCTGATATAACCCGCTGGATTAACTGGCGGGAAAGGAGGGTATGATTGTGAAGCCATTTGAAAAATGCCCGGTTTGTGGTGGGGAAATTGTGGAAAAGGAAGTTGAAAAACTTTTGCGTGGCGGTAATCATACCGCCACTCTCCGGGTCCATGCGGAAGTCTGCTTGCATTGCGGGGAGCGCCTTTATACTCAGGATACGGTCAGATATTTTGAGCAAATCCGGAATAAATTACGAAAACAGGAAACAGAAGAATTTCACCCCTTGGGAAAGTCTTTTACAGTGGCCGGAAAAGCGCCTGATATGTAAGGGGAAAAGGTTGGTTTCAGGCAAAGAAGGCCCGCAGCGTGTGCAGGTAGATCTCCGCCGCGCGGCAGACCTGGTCGAAGGATACCGATTCGTCGGTTGAATGGGCTTCGGCCAGGCTCCCCGGCCCCATGACCACCGGCTTGATCCCGGCCCCCCACAGCTGGTTGGCGTCGGAGTGGCTCTGGAAGTCCCCGGTTTTCCAAGGTGTGTCGGTGTTTTCACAGGCCGCCCGGAGGCTGTTGACCAGTGCCCCTTTTTCCGGGAGGGCGTAGCCGGCGTCGATGGTTTCGATGCGGAAATCGGGCTCGATGATGTTCTGGTCGTTGGGGGCCTCGAGGCTGACTTCCTCCAGGGCCGTGACGATTTCGCCCAAGGGCGCGTTGGCGGGCGCGTGGATGTCCAGCCAGGCCTCGCAGCGGTCCGGGGTGGAAAACCCGGAAGGGTTGGAGTAGAGGTCCCGGAAGTTGTAGACCAGCTCCGGGTGGTTCTCCCGCAGGAAGTGGGAGACGCGCAGCATGGTGTGCAGCAGCGTTTCGGTGGCGTTTCTGCGGTTTTTGGCCATGGAGGCGTGGACCCGCTTGCCGGTGGCCGCCACCTGGATTTCGAGGTATCCGTAGCAGCTCAGGCAGGCGACCAGGTCGGTGGGCTCGCCGATGACGGCCCACGGAAAATGGTACTCGTCGATCAGGGCTTTGGCGCCGTCCCCGCTTTCCTCTTCGCCCACCACGAGGCACAGGGCCACAGGCGCGCCGGTGCCTTTTTCCGCCCGGAACGCCAGAAACGCCTCGATCATGGCGGCGCACCCGGCTTTCATGTCCGATGCGCCCAGGCCGTATATCCGGCCGTTTTCCTCCAGAAAGCCGTAATCCTCGATGTCATAGGCGGAGACGGTATCGATGTGTCCGATCAGCGCGAGTTCGATGTCGTCGTCGTTTTCGGGCGGGATAATGAGGTTGTAGCGGTTGTCGTCCACCGGTTGGGAAACGGTCTTCACGCCCCGGCGTTTGAGGTGGTTCTTCAGGTAGTCCAGGATGTCGTTTTCCTTGCCCGAGGGGGAGTAGATATCGATCATCCGGTTTGTCAGGTGCTTGATTTTTTTGGGGTCGATGTGCGCCATGGAAATCCCTGCCCGGAAGCCTATCCGGTGCCGTTCATTTTTTTCCTCAGGTTCATGCGCTGGCGCTCCTGGTCCAGGTTCATGGAGAGGTAAATGTGCTCCCGCGGGTTTCCGAATCCCTGCTCCCGGAAGAAGCTCAGGGCCTGGAGGTTGTCCGCTTCGGTGTCCACCACCAGGATCCGGACATTGGCCTGGAGCATCAGCAGCTTGAATTTCTGGAAAAGCTTTTCCGCGACGCCTTTTCGCTGAAATTCCGGAAGCACCCCCAGCCAGAGCAGGTAGCCGTATTTCCATGCCGAGCGGGCCTTGCTGACGGTGGTGCCCAGGGCAAAGCCGACAATGTGGTCTTCAAACTCCGCAACCAGGCAGAATTCGGTGTCGCTGTAAAACAGGTCGGCGACTTCGAATTCATCCCACGCCCGGTAGGTGTTGGGTGCGTTTTCCGCCTGGAAAAGCTTCTCGCCCATGTGAAAAACGTCCGCCAGGTCGTCAATGGTCATTTCCCTGACTTTTACGGTGGATCTTTTGGCCTTGTGGTGATTCGGCGATTCAACAGAATCCATGAAGTTTTCGTGTTACTCCTTATCTTGTGACTTTTTATGA
>PUOB01000020.1 GCA_003551985.1 Desulfobacteraceae bacterium
CGATGATTACGTCCGCTTCGCCCTGATTGAAAACAAGATGCGAACCAACCAGGCGACCCGGGGGATCAAGAAGATGCTCCGATAATCAAAGCATTTGGGATTCAACAATGACGGCTTTGTAAAAAGTCCAATATCTGCGTTATGCGCGATTTCCGAAGAATATCACGTACACTTAAGTACGCTCAATTCTTCGAAAATCGCGCAAGCCTTGATCTTGAACGTTTTTCAAAGCCGTCTGGCTCCGACTTTTTACGAGACTATCAATATTTCAAGTATACAGACCATGTCCGTCGGCATAACACGCAGAAAAACCCGTCAGATTCACGTCGGCAACGTGCCCGTGGGCGGGGGAGCGCCCATCAGCGTACAGTCCATGACCAACACGTTCACGGATGACGTGCCCTCGACAGTGGCCCAGATAAAGCGCCTTGAAGCCGCCGGCTGCGAAATCATCCGGGCGGCCGTCCCGGACATGGCAGCCGCCGGGGCGATTGGCCGGATCAAAGCGCAGATTGCCATACCCCTTATCGCCGATATTCATTTCGACGTCAAACTGGCCATTGCCGCCATGGCATCCGGCGCAGACGCAATCCGCATCAACCCCGGGAATATCGGCGGGAAAAACCGTATCCGGCAGGTGGTCGACGCCGCCCGGGACCACGATATCGCCATCCGGATCGGGGTCAATTCGGGGTCGCTTGAAAAAGACCGCCTTGAAAAACACGGGGGCCCGACGGCCGGTGCGCTGGTGGAAAGCGCCCTCAACCATGTCGATCTTTTGGGCAGTCTCGGCTTTGAGCGGGTAAAGGTTTCCCTCAAGTCATCCAATGTCCCCGAAACAATCGCCGCCTGCCGCCTGTTTTCCGAAAAATCGGATGTACCGATCCACCTGGGGGTCACGGAAGCCGGCGGGCTGTATCCCGGCATCGTGAAATCCGCCGTGGGCATCGGCAGCCTTCTTCTGGGCGGCATCGGCGACACCTTGCGGGTTTCCCTGACAAGGGACCCGGTCGAGGAAGTCAGGGTGGGATATGAAATACTCAAATCCCTGGATATCCGGCGCCGGGGACCGGATATTATCTCCTGCCCCACTTGCGGAAGATGCGAAATTGATTTATTTTCAATACTTGAAGACGTGGAAAAAGCGCTCCTGACGATGACCGCCCCTGTCAAGGTAGCCATCATGGGATGCGTGGTTAACGGTCCCGGAGAAGCCAAAACAGCCGATGTGGGTATTGCCGGTGGACGCGATTCGGGGATTTTGTTTAAAAAAGGGCAAATCGTCGAAAAATTGCCGCAAGAGCGACTTGTTGAAGCGCTTCTTGCCGCAGTAGCGGAGATTGAAAAGGAAAAATTCGGGGAATTCCCCCGAATTCCATCACAACAACCAGACACGCTTTTTTAAGGACCCGCAAATGTCAAAACAGCAGCAGACAGCGATTTCACCGACCCGGACGGAAAACTACCCCGAATGGTACCAGCAGGTGATCCGCGCCTCTGAAATGGCCGAGTTGTCCCCGGTTCGGGGGTGTATGGTAATCAAACCCTGGGGCTACGGGTTATGGGAAAATATTCAGCGGCTCCTTGACGACATGTTCAAGGCAACGGGGGTCAAAAACGCCTATTTCCCGCTTTTCATACCCATTGGGTTTCTTGAAAAGGAAGCCGAACACGTCGAGGGGTTTGCCAAGGAATGTGCCGTGGTGACGCACCATAAACTGGAAAAAGGGGAGGACGGGCGCCTGGTGCCGGCCGGCCGGCTCAACGAACCCCTTATCGTCCGTCCCACCTCCGAAACCATCATCGGCGATGCCTTTTCCCGGTGGATCCGGAGCTACAGGGACCTGCCCATGCTTATCAACCAGTGGGCCAACGTGGTCCGGTGGGAGATGCGCACGCGGCTTTTTTTGAGAACCAGCGAGTTTTTGTGGCAGGAAGGGCACACGGTGCATGCCACCAAAAAAGAAGCGGTTGACCGGACCCACATGATGCTTACTGTATATAAACGGATGGCGGAAGAATTACTGGCCATCCCGGTGATCACAGGAGAAAAAACCGTGGCGGAAAAATTCCCGGGCGCGGAGACCACCACGTGCATCGAGGCCATGATGCAGGACCGGAAAGCCCTCCAGGCCGGCACGTCCCATTTTCTCGGTCAGAACTTCGCAAAGGCCTCCGGCATACGCTTTCAATCGGCCGATGAAAAAGAGGAGTTCGGATGGACAACGTCCTGGGGGGTTTCGACCCGGCTTATCGGCGGGCTGATCATGACCCACGGGGATGACAACGGGGTGATCCTGCCGCCACGGGTCGCGACGGCCCACGTGGTGCTGCTGCCCATACTCAAAAAGGCAAAGGAATCCGAAGCCGTCATGGCATATACCCGGGACCTGGCGGAACGGCTCGGCCGGATCCTGTACCATGGCAGCCCTTTACGCGTGGAAATAGACGACCGGAATATCGGCGGCAGCCGCAACTGGGACTGGATTAAAAAAGGGATCCCGCTGCGCGTGGAAATCGGCCCCAAGGACATCGCGTCAAACGCGGTGTTCATGGCCAGGAGGGACCTGGACCGGAAGCAGAGCCAGTCCGTCGCCAAGGAACGGTTTCTGGAAGAAGTAACCGATATCCTGGATGATATACAAAAAACCCTGTTTGACAGGGCGCTTGCCTTCCGGGAG